>JBCCLS010000468.1:0-3559 GCA_039026835.1 Bacteroidota bacterium
GGTGACAAATTGTACTTTTTTTTCATTTTCTATAACATGAAAAAGTGTGTCTTTATCACATCTTATGGGAGCTGTTTTTGATGTAAGAATATAAGCATATTCAATATCAGGATCCTTAGATGGTAATATGATTTGTTCTTCCCAATTTTTCATGCAACAATTATAATTTAGCAGCCTAAAGAATCGTATTTATTTTTTTTGATTTGAAACTGATGTTAAATGTAGTACATTTAATTTCAATAAAAAGTGTCAAGAGCTTGACAAAAGGCATACAAAATACTAGTATGGTATCTTGATCGTTTGTTACACATCAAAGAAATCCTTTTCAATAATTTAGAGGTCATTTTAACAAAATCAATCATGAAACTCACCAAAGAAAATTTTTACAAAGCTCGAAATTTTGTGTTGACAAATGCGTGTATGATTGAGCGACGTTTGTATCATTATTATTTTGGAGATGGCAGTAAAGAAGGTGTGTTTCATGCGGTGTATGCGTATAGAAATACCGATGGCGGATTTGGCCACGGCATGGAACCTGATACCGCATCTCCAGAAAGTCAACCACTTTTTAGCATTATGGCGCTGGAAACTTTAGACGAAATTGGCTATTTGGATCGCGAATTGATTCTGAACGATTTTATGCCGTATTTTGAACGTATTACCACAGAAAAAGGTGGAATCCCTTGGATGTTGCGACCTACAAGTGAGTATCCGTGTGAAGGACATTTTAAAACTGTAAAAGAATGGGCAGCCTTGAGTACAACTGCGCCACTTTTAGGAATTTTAGAAAAATATAACATTGATATTCCTTGGATGGAAAAGGCAGAAGCGTTTGTATGGAGTGAATTTGAACGTATTCAAAATAAACATTTATTTTGCTATTTGTGCGTACCAAGATGGTTGATGTTTTTAACGCATACCAGCAATCAAGACAAAGCACAGGAAAGAATCAATATGATGCGAAAATGGATTCTAGAAGATAATGTACGTTGCAAAGATCCATCGGATGATGGTTGGGGATTGTATGGAAAACCACACAGTCTGAATTATGCGCCTTCACCAAACGCTGTGTTGTATTCTTTATTTGATCAAAAAACAATTGAAGCCGATTTGGCAACACTTGTAAGTAAGCAAAAAGACAACGGAAGCTGGGATACTTGGTACGGCATAAGCGATGGGACTAAATTGGAATGGGCTGGCATACACACCTTATCCGTTTTGAAAATATTGAAAAATTACGATTGCATCGAAATGTAAAACTATGACAAAGCTAGCGCAACTTATTAGCAAAAATACCATTGTACAGATGGAGCAAACACTTGTACATGCAATGCAACATTGTGACGTAGAAATGCTAGACGAATTGTTGCATGAAGATTTGCTGTTTACCATACCCAATGGCGATACTATTACCAAAACAGTAGATTCAGAAACCTATCGTTCAGGAAATATGAATATTGCAATGATCAGTGCTTCCAAGCAAGAAATTAATTTGATTGATGATTGCGCTGTGGTTTCGGTAGTTATAGAAATGAAAGGAACTTTTTTTGATTTTCCATTGGATGGAACATATAAAGTGATTCGAATTTGGAAAGTAGTTGACACACAATGGAAAGTCATTGCAGGAAGTAGCATTAAAATAAATATAGATGAAAAATAAGTATACCGTTGGCAATTTAATTTACGATGCAGGTATTTATGATGGCATGAATACCAACATGGATGATTTGCAGTTTTACAAAAAATGGATGCCAGAAGATACCAACGCGCGCATTTTAGAAGTTTGTTGTGGCACAGGCCGACTCACCATTCCTATTGCAAAAGACGGACATCATATTACAGGTGTTGACTATACAAAATCAATGCTTGAAGAAGCCCGTAGTAAAGCAGCTGATGCCGATGTAAACATTGAGTTTATTGAAGCAGACATGCGAACACTAGCATTACACAAAACATACGACTTGATTTTTATTCCTTTCAATTCTGTACATCATTTGTATACGAATGATGATTTGTTTCGCACATTGACTGCAGTACAGCAGCACCTTAGGAAAGACGGATTGCTTTTATTTGATTGCTTTATGCCAAATATTCAATTTATTACGGAAGGCGAAAAAGCACTGAAAGAAGTATCAACATACACTACCAAAGACGGAAGAGAAGTGGTTATTAAGGAAATTATGCGTTATGAAAATAGCACACAGATCAATCGGATTGAGTGGCATTATTTTATCAATGGTGCATTTGATTCTGTTCAAAATTTAGACATGCGCATGTTTTTTCCGCAAGAATTAGATTCGTATTTGCAACAGCATAATTTTGAGATCGTTCATAAGTTTGGAAGTTTTGAAGAAGACGCATTTACAGATGCCTCACAAAAGCAAATTTTTGTGTGTCGTTCAAAAAGTATACAACAGTAAATATAGGTTCATTTTGATTTCATCCAGAATTCTTTTAGCTTTAGTATCAGAAAGTTTTAAAAGTAGAACCACACTTTGAATTCGCCAACATGACCTTCTATCAAGAAAAATTAAACCAACTTAAAGATATTTGTTACGCAAATGAAGGGCAATTGCAAACCGTGATTGCCACACGAAACTATATTAACAACAATTATCACAAGGAACTCAATTTGGATATTCTGTCGAAAGAACGGTTCACTTCAAAATTTCATTTGTTACGACTTTTTAAGAAATATTATGGACAAACGCCACGACAGTATTTGATTGATAAGCGCATTGAGAAGTCGAAAGAATTACTCAAAAACAATCTCTCCGTAACGGAAACCTGTTTTGCGGTCGGATTTGAAAGTGTTGGATCGTTCAGTACGTTATTTAAAAATAGAATTGGAAAATCGCCCAGCGAATATCAAAAAGAGCAATTTTCGAGAAATAAATTTACTTTAGATTCATGATCTTTGAATTTTAACAAAGCATACACCACATGAAAGTCACAATTATTAGCATTCCTGTACTCGATCAAGAAAAAGCCTTACAATTTTACACTGAAAAATTAGGTTTCTTAAAAAAGAAAGATTTGCCTTTGGAAGGTGGAAACCGATGGATTACACTGGTGTCTCCAGAAGCGCAAGATGGTCCTGAATTGTTACTAGAACCTGCACCGCTACATTTTGAACCTAGCAAAATATACCAAGAAGCATTGATGGAAGCAGGATTTCCATACACACAATTTGATGTGGATAATGTGGACGAAGAATACGAACGTTTGTTACAACTTGGTGTGGAATTTAGTGTGAAACCTACAGAAATGGGAACCGTAAAATTTGCTGTATTTAATGATACCTGCGGCAATAATATTCAGATTGTTGAGATGTTATAACTGTTTACAGATTCAAAAAAATTAAAAGGTAGACGTAACGTTCTGGATTTAGTATATACTTACTTTATAACTAATTTTAGAAAATGCGAAAAAACTTTCGATATCCTATTCAAATACTTTTGGGTCTTGTACTTGTTAGCTACTTTTTGTACGATCTGAATCAAAGTAGCCATTTGAGTTTTGAACAAGCTGGAACAGACTTCACACAGGCGTTTAATGA
>JBCCLS010000469.1:0-3557 GCA_039026835.1 Bacteroidota bacterium
TGCGACGGCAAATTTATCCGCACTCCATTCTGGAATGGCACCGCGCTCAGGATTCAAATAGTAGTCAAATTCACCAAACATTGCTGCTGTAGAATCGGTGGTAGAAATGGCTTTGATATACGAGAAGTTTCCAGTTTCTGCATATTCCTTCTTGGCAGCTCTCGCTTTTGCTATTTTTTCCTGTACGCCTTCTTCACCGCCATAAAATAATTTTACAGCGTCAGCATCGTGCAACCAAGAAGCTGTCGTGGCTACTGCTTTGATGTTATTGTCTTCCGAAGCTGCCATCAACGTGTACATAGAACCCGCACACACTCCAAACGCGCCAATATTTGCGTTGTCTACTTCAGGTAAAGTTTGCAAATACGCTACTGCATTTTTAATATCTTGAATCTTCATGGCTGGATTTTCCCAAGCTCTCGGTTCGCCTTCACTTTCACCATAATTTCTAAAATCAAAAGCCAAAGTGATAAAACCTTCTGCTGCAAAACGTTCCGCATACAAACCTGCCATTTGTTCTTTTACAGTCGTCCAACTTCCCGAACAAACGATTGCTGGATATGCTGTGCCTTCTTGGTAATTTGCTGGATAATATAGGTTTCCAACTACGTTTAATCCTTCACTTGTAAAGCTTACTTTTTTCATTTTCTGTGTGTTTTGTTGTGTAATCTTTTTTTCAGTTTGTGCACACGAAAACAATAATATTCCCATGAGTATACTACTTAATTTTTTCATCATGATTTAGTTATTTTTTACATTTTCAATCGCTTTTTGAACCAAATTTGTATTGCCATCTTGGTATTTAAAATTGAATTTCATAGAATGTATTTTCCATTGATTGTCAATCTTTTCCAAATCAAAATCATAGCTTCCTACAACTGTCCAAATGTTTCCGTTTTCGTCTTCTAAGTAATGGGTAGCCGTTCCGTAACAGAATACATGGGCTTTTGTGTCGTTCACTTCCGTGAGAAAGTTTCCTAGTTGATGCTGTGTACTCGTAAATCCTGGTAATACTGTTTTCCATGCGTTTGTGATGTCGGTTGGCGTGAGTGCTGTCGCTGGATTTCCTGTCATGGATGCATAATCAAGTGTAACTTTTGAAGCAAACTGCGCTGCTACACCAGTCCAATTGCGTTGATCAGAATTGACAAATACTTGTATGATGGTTTCGTGTATTGCGGTTGTATCGTTCATAACTATTGATTTTTTTGAATGTTCGCATCCCGCCAAGGATACAATACAAATGAAAATTGCAAATTGTTTCATGCTACTTTGTTTTAACAGTACAAAGTTGCAATGAATGCATCTAGAAGAGATTATAAAATCAAATCAAGAAGTATAAAAATCAAAGATTGTTCGATTTTCGGAAAGAATTCGGTGTTTCTGACGTATATTTTTTAAAGAAACTGCTAAAATTATTCGGCGCATCAAAATGTAAAGAATAAGCAATTTCTTTGACACTCATGTTGGTTTGTAGCAAGCGTGACTTGGCCAATTGCACAATATGATTGTGAATATGTGTTTTTGCCGTATGTCCGGTAATTTGCTTTACAATCGCGTTTAAATGATTAGGATGCACCGCAAGCTGATTGGCATAAAAACTGGGCGAATGTAACTTGCTAGAAGCTGTGGGAAGCGTATAAAAGCTAGTTTCAATCAGTGTTTGAAAGCGCGATAGCAACTGTACATCTGCCTTTCGAAAAGCTACTTTGGCTTCTTCCTGATTCACCTGCGAATTAAAATATCGTTTAATAAACGTAAGCAATACCAATATTTGTGCTTCAATGATTGCATTGGAGTCTGCTTGCAACAGATTATTTTCTTCATGAATCACTTCAAAAACAGCCAATAATTTAGAGACTTCTTCCGGTTGCACTTCAAACGGCACTGATTGATCAATCTTTAAAAAAGGAAAATCACTGAGAAGCTTCTGCAAATATTTTGAACTCGCAATAAATTCTTTAGAAAATAGGATATAATACCCTTTCCAATCGGGTACAATACTCCAAGAAATCAACTGAAATGGTGTATTAAAGAATACTGTAGCACCTTTTGGAAAATTGGTGTGATGTCCCGTAATGGCTTTACCTGAACCTTCAACTTTAATTGCAATCGCATAAAATTCATGCTTAAAAGGATCCATAGTTGCCACCACCGTTTTCATGTTTTCCTCAAAACTACGCACATCAAAAAACGCCTGTTTTGGTGACGGAATTTGGATGGCTTCGCAGTAAGCTGCTATGGTTTTAAAGTGCTTCATTACGTCAAAAATACAGTTTCTTTTTTGTAATTTATCCGCATATTAGGAATTACACGGTTTTAACACAGTTTCTTGTAAAGTTTTAAAAACTGCAAACGACCAACACAACGCAACCTTTTTATACGTCATGTATCTATTTAAAAAAGTAGTATTGTTATGAAAAAAATCTTTCTCCTTGTTATTCTCGCTTCGTTCATTGTTGGATGTTCAGCAGACGATTCTATTAGAAATCCACCTTCCATTGTTTTCCCAGGAAATTTAGTGTTACGAACACAAGCAGATGTAAACGCAGTAGGTGCACAAGGATACAATGTCATTGCAGGCGCTTTGTTTATTGGCGATGTAGCAAATAGCAACAATACACCAACTCCTTCCGATATTACTGATTTGTCACCATTATCTACCATTACTTCGGTAGGAAGACAAATTCAAATACAAAGCAATCCACAATTGACTTCGCTTGACGGATTGTCAAATTTAGCGGTTGTTTCCGGACTTATCATAAGTGATAATGAAGCTTTGACTTCACTTGATGGAATTTCAAATTTGAGTGGGATTGATCGAAATACCATTCTTACAGGACAAACTTTTGTAAGCGGCGGAATGATTTCTATTACAGACAATCCTGCATTAACTTCGATAGAATCATTAAGCAGTATCAATAAGCAAGTAATTGCCGAAGTTACTGTTAGGAATTCTAGTTTGACTTCGCTAGCAGGTTTGGAAAATTTAACCAGAATCGGACGTTTGAATATTGTCAACAACGAAACCTTAACTTCATTGGACGCACTAGAAAGTTTGGTTGAAATTGGAAGTACAGTTTTAATTTTCAGAAATAATGCCTTAACAAATTACTGTTCGTTACAACCATCATTACAAAACAATACTAATTTATTGATTTACAATGTGTATGACAACCAATTCAATCCTACACAACAACAAATCATTGATGGCAATTGTATTGAGTAGTACACTAATTTAACATTATTGGGAATAAAAACATAAAAGTGGTTTCATCTTTTCCGCAGTGTAGCAAGGATTTTTCGTTAAAAATTTCTGAAGCCCTGGAAATCGCAGATTCATGAACTCCGACAAAGACAATAGAAAACTGTGAACTAAAAATTTAGAAAAATTCAAGCGGTTTTGCTTTTTCTCCAAATAAGAAAAAGTAAAAACACCTCTGGAAATCAAAGATTCATGAGTTCCATTATTTAAAATAGCAACTCACGAACTAAAAGTGCACTTTCTTTTGTTGAAGCCTGTGCTGAACTTGATTCAGTATTCTTTGTGCGAGCAA
>JBCCLS010000470.1:0-3552 GCA_039026835.1 Bacteroidota bacterium
AGCGTTACATACCTCCCCCAAATGGGTTGCTAAGCAACGCTTATTGTCGCGCAGCGCTTCATTTATCTCGCCAACCAAAAGGGCATCAAAACGCGAGAGACGGAAGTTAAGGTATCGCACAGGGCTTAGCGGCCCTAGGTCCTGATGCAGCGCAGGAACAAAAGCCAAAGTGGACGGAACGACACCAAGGACAGGGCCAATCTTCTTAATTGCCTGGTCGACCAGTCGACCATTGGACTTGCCGAAACAGAGGCGAGTCATTGTAGCCATGCAGAAACGCCGGACTTCTTCACGAAGAGCAGAAGGGGTATCTTCGATCCTTCTCAAGTACTCTTGGGATAAATCGACGAGCCAAGGACGGTACTCGGACAGGGCCGATGCCCCAAGGGGTTTTTTGATTTGTCCTCGTGCTAAACCGTGATCTTTACCTTCGCGTACAAACACAGAGTATTTGCCGACAACCGGCTCTAAAATCGCGTTTGCTTTTGCCACAGAATACAGGCCACTTCGATTGGTGAGAACATCGCGGACCAACGATGGTTCGGAGGTCATCACCATCCGCCCCCAGCCAACATTTTTATACGATACTATCAAAATTCCAAAGGAAAATGTAAAAGACATCTTTTTCTTGAAAAATAAACAACGAATTTTGGCAGCTGTACATGCGCCTTATGTTGTTACTAGAAGTGCAAATGGTTTGTTTTCTTTATATAATTTAAAAAAACCTCAGCAGACACAATTACAAAATGTAACTCATATTGAATACGTTGGCGATATGATCCGTTTTTTGGATGATAATTTATATGGATATTATGGAATTCACCTGAAAGGTCGTTACAAAAAGCTCGACCAATTTCACAGATTTTTTGCTGCGTTTGAGTTGCCTGATGGACGTAAAGGCTGGCTCGATAGAAACGGAAAAGAATACGTAAATTTGTAATCTATGGAAAACTACTTTGACATCTTTCTAAAATCGTATGGTGAATATTGGAATTACTTTTTAAACCTGATTTACTTTAGAGAAATTGAAAACTATTTTTATGGCTTAATTATAATTTCTTTAGTGGTTTGGATGTTAGAAATGGCATTTCCGTGGCGAAAAAACCAACCTATTTTCCGGAAAGATTTTTGGTTAGACACGTTCTACATGTTTTTTAACTTTTTCATCTTCAACATCATCATTTTTGTAGCATTGTCGAATACGACGGCTGCTTTTTTTAATGACGCGTTGGGCGTTATTGGATTGTCCTTGGAAAGCATACAACTCTTCAATGTAAGTGCACTTCCGAGTTGGTTAGGCTTACTGATTTTCTTTGTAGTGACCGATTTTGTACAATGGAATACACATCGTTTGTTGCACCGAGTTGACTTTTTATGGAACTTTCACAAAGTGCATCATTCGGTAAAAGAAATGGGCTTTGCCGCACATTTGCGATATCATTGGATGGAAACAGTTGTCTATAAATCGTTGCTGTACATTCCGATTGCGATTATTGGTGGATTTAGTGTGCAAAATGTAGCGTTTGTCTATTTCTTTACCATTTCTATTGGTCATTTGAACCATGCGAATTTAGGCTGGGATTATGGAATTTTAAAGTATGTTTTCAACAATCCAAAGATGCATATTTGGCATCACAGCAAGGAATTACCTCGAAAATATGGCGTGAATTTTGGACTGACCTTAAGTGTGTGGGATTACCTGTTTAAAACAAATTATATTCCTAAAAGCGGACGCGATATTGAGCTAGGCTTTGCGAATGATGAACACTTTCCACAAGATTTTCTACAACAAGAAATCTATCCCATCAATCTTAAAAAGGAGTAACATGAAATACACTTCTTTTCTGCTCTTAGCATTTTTCGTAATTTCCTGTGGCACACAACAAAAAGCTACTAAAAAGACACCTGAAACGGTATTTACAATCATAGATTCTGTACAAAGAAAGTTTGATGAAATTGCACAAAGAGATTCTTTGAATAGATTACAAAACACAAAAAATACTACTGACGGTTACGTAACGGATGATGGAGAAACGGTTACCACTGAATTTGTTCCTACCGAAAAGAAAAAAACAACTTTTAATCATACCATTTGGAATGAGCTGCTTCAAAAGTATGTGTCGCCAGAAGGAAATGTAGACTATAATGGTTTTAAAAAAGATCATGAAATTCTCAAAGAATACATTGCATCGCTGAGTGATGATATTGACGTTCGAAAAGATTGGTCCAACAACGAAAAACTTGCCTTTTGGATCAATACGTATAATGCCCTTACGGTAGATTTAATTTTGAGAAATTACCCAGTAAAGAGTATCAAAGACATTAAAAAACCATGGGATCAACGATTGTGGAAAATCGGATATTTACCTCAAAACCTAAATGATATTGAACATAAAATTCTTCGTAAAATGAACGAACCACGCATTCATTTTGCGATTAATTGCGCTTCTTTTTCTTGTCCACCATTATTGAACGAAGCTTTTACTGCTGAAAAACTAGAGGAACAATTAACACAAGTCACCAAAGCCTTTTTGGCAGATTCACAACGAAATACAATTACGCCAGATGCGATTAAAATTTCCAAAATTTTCAAATGGTTTGCCAAGGATTTTAAAGAAAATGGTTCACTGATTGACTTTTTGAATCAATATTCTGATGTGAAGATTCACAAGAACGCGAAGAAAAAATACAAAGATTACGATTGGACATTGAATGAGTAAAATTTCGATCATCATACCTATTTTCAACGAAGCAGCAACCATTGTTTCCATGCTGGAAATTTTGATGGCGCGAATGCATCACAAACATCACGAAATTATTTTGGTTGATGGAGGAAGTTCAGATACTACCGTGGAAGTGGTCACTAATTTCATCTCCACATTTAATCGGATGCAAAATGAAGCTCGAAAACGATGTGTAGATCAGTTGTTTGCAACAGAAAAACACGCTATGTACCTACAACTTTTTGAATCAGAAAAAGGACGTGCCAAGCAGATGAATTTTGGAGCTAATAAAGCTTCAGGTAATGTTTTATATTTTCTACATGCAGATACATTTCCACCGGAAAATTTTGACACATTTATTCTACAAGAAATTAAAAAAGGGAACAAAGCTGGTTGCTTTCGAATGAAGTTTGATTCCTGGCATCCTGTATTGTTGGTATCACAATTTTTTACACGTTTCAACCTAAGTTGGTGTCGCGGTGGCGATCAGTCGTTGTTTATTGAAAAAGCGTTGTTTTCAAGCTTAGAAGGTTTTAACGAATCGTATATTATTTATGAAGATTGCGAGTTTATCAATCGTTTATACGAGCTGGAACAGTTTACCATTATTCCTAAAAGTGTAAAAACGTCGGCTCGAAAATACAAAGTAAATGGCACGTGGAAATTACAATATCATTTCGCCATGATTCACATTAAAAAGTCCAAAGGCGCTTCTCCGGAAGAATTGTATAATTATTATAAGAAGTATATTTTGTCGTGAAATTGTTATACCAAATAAACTTTAATATGCGTTAAATAATTTGTATATTTCCTATATGGGAAGAACACG
>JBCCLS010000471.1:0-3550 GCA_039026835.1 Bacteroidota bacterium
GTTCTTAGAAAAAGTAACTTTCATTAAACATTAAACATTAAACATTAAACATTAAACATTAAACATTAAACATTAAACATTAAACATTAAACATTAAACATTAAACATTAAACAGTATACAAAATAACAAAAGCTAAAGGTGAAGACGAATCTAGCAACGAAACAATCTAACGTCTAAATCTTATCATGAATTTTGGTGTGATTGCCACTATTCCAAAGTGTTAGAATGTCTGTAGCTACTTGCGCGCCACTTCCTGCCGCGATGGCAAACTGACTTCTCCAACCAGCAATTGTACCGCATGCGTACAGTCCGTCTTTTACCAAGTGATCGTCATTTTTCAAGCAGATACGATCTTTCTTGGCTGCCGCTCTTGGATGTGGTGCAATAAACTCTTCCAAACCTTCAATTGTAAATGGCTTGGCATAATTCATCGCAATAACTACAAGTTTACTTTGATAGGTGTTTTTATTCGTTACGATGTGAAAATTCCCAGCATCACCTGAAATTTCCAGTACTTTCTCTTTGGCAATTTGTTCTACATGAGGATATACAGTCGCCAAATGAGCTTGCCCTTCCGTCAAAATTTGAGCGCCTATTTTTCCTTCGGGCAATCCCAATACATTATTGAACAATGCATTTTGCAGATGTGATGATCTTTGATGCAATACAATACCAATTTTCTTATCCAAAGCAAATGGTTTTTCTACAGCAGAACCTAGAACGAGCGCGCATTGCATTCCAGAAACGCCACCGCCAATAACAAGTACGTCAAACATATTATTTCTTAGAGTTTTTTATCTTTTCCTGAATTTTTTTAGACGTCAAAAAAATCAATATGACCATAATAGCGCACAAAGATGCAAGAATTCCAATCACAGCAATCAAGCTATCGCCTTCTAACAGATTATCAAAATCTAATTTTGTGGCGTTGTAGATACCAAGAAATGCTGCCAACACCATAAATACATACCAAAATACCTTCATTTTTCTTTTTCTTTATAGATGAATATACACATCTCATTCCTTTTTGGCTGCGAGATGTGTATATATTGTAGATTACAAAATTACGGAAATATTTCCTTAATCCCCGTAGTAAATATTTTAACGGCAATCGCTAATAGAATGACGCCAAAAACTTTTCGTAAAATACGAATTCCGTTTTGTCCCAACCAACGTTCAATCTTAATAGAAGCTTTCAACACGACGTACATAATAATCATGTTAATTAAAATGGCCGCAGTGATATTTTCTGGACTAAATTCTGCACGAAGCGACAAAATAGAAGTCAAACTTCCCGGTCCGGCAACCAATGGAAAAGCAATTGGAAACACCGAAGCGTCGCTCAATGCATTGTCACCATCTTCTTTAAATAAGGTAATTCCCAAAATCATTTCCAATGCCAAAAAGAACAGCACAAACGAACCTGCAATAGCAAACTGACTTGCCTTGATATCAATAAGGTTCAACATGCTTTGTCCTACAAACAAAAACATCGTCAAAATTACACCTGCAATAATTGTGGCTTTTCCTGACTGAATACGTCCCGTTTTGCGACGTAAATCGATGATAATAGGAATATTACCTATAATATCAATCACGGCAAAAAGTACCATGCTTGCCGTCAAAATTTCCTTAAAATTGAATTCCATTTTGATACATTTTAAAATTCGCGGCAAAAGTACACTATTCGGCTAATTATCAAAGTGAAAACACATATTTTTTAGGTTAATTTAAGGTGAAATTAACGGTTGTAAAAAAATACATAGTTCGCTCAAATTAAAATCTGGGAAAGCGGTATCTTTGCAGTATGTTTCAGATAGGAAAAACCATCATTTCAGAAGATATTATTGAAAACGATTTTGTGTGTAATCTCAGTGCATGCAAAGGGATTTGTTGTGTAGAAGGTGATGCCGGTGCGCCGCTTGAACAAGAAGAAATAAAAAAGCTAGAAAACATATACGAAACCATCAAACCCTTTTTGCGAAAAGAAGGTATAGAAGCTATTGAAGCACAAGGAACGTATATTGTTACCGAAAATGGCGATTTGGAAACACCTTTGGTCAATGGTGCCGAATGTGCTTACGTTACTTTCGATGAACGCAATACTGCCATGTGTGGTATAGAGCAAGCATATAATAAAGGCATCATCGATTGGAAAAAACCTATTTCATGTCACTTATATCCTATTCGCGTAGAAGCGTATAGTGACTTTTCAGCAGTCAATTATCACCGATGGCCCATTTGTGATGACGCATGCAGTTTGGGGAAAGAATTGCAAGTCCCGATTTACAAATTTGTCAAAGAGGCACTCATTCGTAAATTTGGAGAAGATTGGTATGCAGCCTTGGAAAAAACAGCGCAAAAATTACATCGTTAATTTCACTCCAACGCATTTTCTCATTTTTTTTACAAAACGCTTATTTTATCGCTGCTAGCAAGAAATAGCTTCTTGTAATACATTGAAAATCAACAAAAAATGCCAATTTTCCAAATGTTAAAAAAGTAAGAAAAAACTGTACTGTTGTTAAAAACTCATAAACTTTGTGAATAAGTTAGGCTTTCTTTTTCGCGGACAATTTTCAATCTTTGTTATTCCCAAATCAGATAGTAGTCTTTTACCCAATTTTTACATTTAAAAACTCATTAATTTTATGTCATCAGCGATAGAACCCATCTTACAAGAAAACAAAGACAGATTTGTGATTTTTCCAATCAAACATGCAGATATTTGGGAATGGTATAAAAAATCGGAAGCTAGTTTTTGGACAGCCGAAGAAATTGACCTTCACCAAGATTTGACAGATTGGAATACAAAATTGAATGATGACGAACGCTTTTTCATCAAGCATATTCTTGCCTTTTTTGCAGCTTCTGATGGAATTGTTAATGAAAATTTAGCAGAAAACTTTGTAAATGAAGTGCAATATTCTGAAGCTAAATTTTTCTACGGGTTTCAAATCATGATGGAAAACATTCATTCGGAAACATACTCGCTGTTAATTGACACGTATGTGAAAGATGAAAAAGAGAAAAACAAACTATTCCAAGCAATTGAAAACTTCCCTGCCATCAAAAAGAAAGCAGATTGGGCATTGCAATGGATTGAATCGCCAAGTTTCGCAGAGCGTTTAATTGCGTTTGCTGCGGTAGAAGGTATTTTCTTTTCAGGAGCATTCTGTTCAATTTTCTGGTTGAAGAAAAGAGGAATTATGCCTGGATTGACATTCTCAAATGAGTTAATTTCTCGTGATGAAGGTGTACACTGTGATTTTGCGGTACACTTACACAACAATCACTTGATAAACAAGGTTCCAAAAGAGCGAATCCGTGCCATCATTGTGGATGCACTAAATATTGAACGTGAATTCATTACAGAGTCTTTACCTGTAAGTCTCATTGGAATGAATGCTAAATTAATGACACAATACTTAGAGTTTGTAACAGATCGACTTTTACAAGAATTAGGTTGCGAAAAAGAGTATAATGTGTCAAATCCATTCGATTTTATGGATATGATTTCTCTTCAAGGAAAAACGAATTTCTTTGAAA
>JBCCLS010000472.1:0-3548 GCA_039026835.1 Bacteroidota bacterium
CATGCCCATAATCCTGCTATTTTTCTTTGCTTCTTGCGTAGAAGATGTCGATTTTGAACAAGCAGAAGATATAGCTATTTCACCTGTAGATTCAGAGAATTGAGAAGCTGGAAAATCAAAAAAGATTAAACTCGATTCTACTACAGGTGAAATAGCTATATCTTCTGCTTGTTCAAAATCGACATCTTCTACGCAAGAAGCAAAGAAAAATAGCAGGATTATGGGCATGATTTTTTGTAACATCAACGATCAAGATTTAAAATTATACCTATTTGATTAAATTGGTAGTAAGGATGTGTCTAGTCGCAAATCACAGAAAAGTTTTCAATCAGATTCATTCACTAAAATAATGCAATACGACAGGAATTGAACTTTTGTTCAATAGATAAGAAAAGTAATCGACTTTTCTCTTTAATAACAACTTTGTTCTAGAAAAACGACACTTTTTACGTTTTATTACAGAAATTTTTCAATTTCAGTCAAGTGATGTACGATTGGGCAGAGTTCATGTTCGAATTTTTTGTCAAAATCAACATGAATGACGTTCATCTTTACTTGTAAAGCTCCGAGAATGTCAGCCTCATAACTATCGCCAATCATCAATGCATTTTCTGGAGCCACGTTTGCTAGCGCTAATGCGTGATTAAAGATTTTCGGATCTGGCTTTTTAACATGCACACTTTCTGAATCGATAATATGTCCAAAGTAGGGTAAAATTCCAGAAGATTTCATTTTTTTACGTTGCACTTCGCGAAATCCATTAGTAATCATGTGCAGCTTGTAACGTCCTTGCAATTTTTGAAGCAATTCTTCCGCATATTCAAAAAGATGATTAAAGCTAGATAAATACTGAATGTATTGTGCAGAAAGTAGATGAATTAGTTCGTCAGAAGCTTCAAACTCAATTGCAGTAAATGTTCTGGAAAGACGCTCGTAACGAAGGTTTTCTTTTGAAATTTTTTCTTCTCTAAACAATCGCCAATACTCCAAGTTTATAGGCACATACACGGACAAAAACTGTTCAAAATCGACCGTAACATTGTTGTCGGTAAATATTTTTTTGAATGTAAGCGCAGAGTTTTTTTCAAAATCCCACAATGTGTGATCTAAGTCAAAGAAAATATCAGTGATGTGCTGCATTGCTATATGCTTTTAATAATTTGATATACAGTTGTTTCCAGTCTTCATTGTGCTCTGACAGCACAACATTGTGAAACACTGCTGCAAAAATACCATTTACTTTTTGGACTTCCGCAGCCATTTTCATGATTTTATCTGTAAAAACTTCTGCTTCCAACGCACCTGTATATTGCATACAAAACGGATGCACTTTTAACGGCGTCTGAATTTCCAATCCAATATCATAAAAATAGAAAGGATGGCAGGTTCCAGCACGAAATCCAAGTGTGTCGCGGTAGCCCATAGAATAATCTTCTGTGAACTCTAAATCGATCAAACTTCGGTAAAATTGTGGCACATTCAGCATATTAAAATGTTGTCGCACACGCTTTACTGGTTTATTAATTGTGGAGGTGAGTCGCTTCTTCTCTATTTTGAGTTTTTTGGTTTCTGTGAAAGATGCGTACGATGCCAACAAGCCTACTTTGCTATAATCGGACACATGTTTGATTAAGCGTATGAATACGTTTTTATAAATAGAAATGTTATGATCATTGGTAGCATAGTCGCCAATTTGAAAGAAATAATACGCTTTTGTGTGGTATTTTTTGTGTAATTCAACTAGCGCATCAAAATTGTTATACGGATCATCGCGCATGCCTAGCAATACCGCAAAACGATCGATGAATCGAGAAAACTTAAATCGTCCAATATCAGTAGCAAATCCGCCAAGTGTTCTTAAAATTCCACGTTTTTTATAGGCAAATGCTACAGGAACGTTGATGATGGGTCTGTAGGTAAATTGCCGTTTTTCGGGAAGCACATCGGGAAATCGTTCCAAGATAATTTTTAAAAACTTCTGACACCAAATGTCTACTACCGGAATTTCAAGAAAATCATTTTTAAATCCTAAACTTTCGGCGGCAGTGTAACGTCCGTGTTCGTCTTTTACATATGGTAAATATTCTTCGTAACGACTCAACATATAAAAACTTGCTGCAAAAATGTCGAAAGGAACTGTACTTTTTTCGCCTGCAGGAAAAAAGCAAGGCGTGTCGTCCCATCGTTGCACAGTAATGTCTACTTCGCCAATACCTTGTTCAAATAGTAAATCGTGACTTTTTACAGAAAACTCATCTCCCAAAGGTTGTTTTACATAGGACATTTTTACCTCATTATGTGCCACAAAAGTTTCTATTTTCGTGGTAAAATCAATGGGAATTCCTAGAATGCGTGTCAGTACATTTTTGAATGTATACCGAAGTCGTGGTGTAATTTTTTTAGTGTATACTAACAGCATTTAAAGTAAGTTTTCATCAGCGAAACTAAAATACTCTTTTTCTGTGATAATCAAATGATCTAGTACTTTTATATCTAAATTTTCCGCGCCCAGACGCAATTTCTTGGTAATCGCTTTATCAGCAGCACTGACTTTTAAAGTTCCTGACGGATGATTGTGCGCTAAAATAAGTGCCACAGCACCAACTTCTAACGCAGTTTTTAATACCAGCCGAATGTCTACCAATGTCCCGGTAATGCCACCTTTGCTTAAGCGTAATTTTTTGAGCACTTTGTTGGAATTGTTTAGGTAGAGAATCCAGAATTCTTCGTGTGGCAATTCGCCAATAATCGGATGCATAATTTCAAAAACCATTTTACTTGAGGTTATTTTTTTGCGATCCACTTTGGTTTCTATTTGTCTGCGTTTGCCCAATTCCAAAGCAGCGATAATTGTAATAGCTTTGACATCGCCAACACCTTTAAACTTTTTGAGTTGTTCGGAAGATAGTTTTCCAAGTTCGTTCAGGTTTCCATTGACAGAAGCTAAAATACGTTTGGAGAGCGATACCGCACTTTCGTCTTTGTTTCCCAACCGAATTAAAATGGCAAGCAACTCAGCATCACTCAATACTGTTTTGCCTTTGAGTGCTAATTTTTCACGGGGACGATCGTCTTCAGACCAGTATTTTATGGATTGAAGGTTTGCTGTATTGTTTTTCATGTTGAGCTTCAATTTTATTAAAACTACTTATTTTCTGTGTGAAATGATGAGATGAATTTACAAGCGTTGAAAAAAGCAAATAAGCGTTATTTTTGCGATTTATTTTTAGGTTTAGAACGATTACAGTACCTTTAACTCACACCTAATTTTTATTAAAATTATCTACATGAAATCATTATTTGACGCCAGCACTCATGAAGAAATCCAACAGCGAATTGAACTTTTAACCGCGGAATCTGTTCCTGATTGGGGCATGATGACAGTTGGCCAAATGTGTACACATTGTCAAAAGCCGCTGGAATTGTCCATGGGACATATTGCACTTCGTGGGAAGAAACCTAGTTTTATGAAGCGATTGGTTTTTAAAATCTACAAACCATTGATGTATAATGACAAAGCTTGGACACAAAATTTACCAACTGTACGC
>JBCCLS010000473.1:0-3538 GCA_039026835.1 Bacteroidota bacterium
AAATTTGAGTCAAATTAGTGTGAAAAATAAAGATATACATAACAAGAATACAGGATTTAACACTCCGAAAGCGTATTTCGACTCGTTTGAAGATCGTCTTTTTGAGCGTATGCAAACAGCATCTTTGATTCCAAAAGATACTGGTTTTACAGCGCCTGATGCATATTTTGATACTTTGGAAGATACACTTTCCAAACAATTATTTGACACAAAAACCGAAACAAAGGTCATTCCGCTACAGCGAAAAAGAAATTACATAAACTATATAAGTTACGCAGCAGCAGCTTGTTTTGTGCTGTTTTTGGCAATTACCTTTATGAATACCTCAGAAGAAGATACGATTTCGATCAATGAAGTCGCTAGTACGGAGATTAATGAGTTTATTGAAAATGATTTGATCGCGTTGAATAATTACGAATTGATGACTGTGTATGAAGAGGAAAACATTGAGATCAATACAATTTTTGAGGTAGATTTAAACGAAACTGAAACCATCGATTATTTAGAAAATACAACAGATCCGTACGATTTGTTTTTGGAACAATAACCACTATTATGAAACGATATATTACCCTTTTTCTCGTATGTTTTGGACTTTCTGTCGGAATGGCACAAGATGGAAAAATACGAGATAAAATAAAGAAGTTAAAAATTGCATTCTTTACGGAAAATTTGGATTTAACTACCGAAGAAGCACAGCAATTTTGGCCTGTGTACAACGCGTATGATGACCTCAATCATGAATTACGCTCTAAAGGGATGAATCGTTTAAAACGCGATATTCAGAGGAATCCAAACATGTCTGAATCAGAAGCTTCCGCTATCTTAGATAAATTTCAATCTATTGAAAAGCAAGTGTATGAAAATAATGTAAATTTGATTGCAAAGTTGCGCAAATTTTTACCTGCAAAGAAAATCATCCGTTTGAAAAAAGCCGAACGCGATTTTAATAAAGACTTAATGAAACAATTCCGCGACCGACGTGGAAGACGAAAATCAATGCCCTAAAAAAACCTAGGATGTTACATTCAAAACCTAGCATTGATGAGAAAAGAGCAATTCCGTGAAAGAATTGCTCTTTTTGTTTTTTAAACCTTTTTCAACATATACAGTCAAAAAATAATAGCATACAAAGAGATACATGTCACAGTTATAATTTTTGGCACATTGGTTAAAGGAGAGTTGTACAATATTCCTTTCCTTTTTTATTATTGAAAATACGTTTGTATAATTTTTTAAAGAAGTTCCATTATTGAAACAATAACTTCGCAATGCGATATCTTCCCGCGGCGTATGCCGTAGAGTCGTTGATGAATTTGATAGTGTAGAAACCTTCGTCAGACAAATGTGTCCACGTATTACCAGCATCGTTAGTGTAATCGATTCCTTTGAAACCTACCGCCACCAATTCCTTTGCGTCGCTGTTTGGCACATATTGTACACAACTTCGGTATCCAGGATTTGTGTTTTCAGCTACCAATTCCCACGTTTTTCCACCATCAGTAGTTCGTATTTTATTGGCTTCATTGATGTCTGCTTTGCTATAGTCGCCGCCAATGGCAAATCCGTTATTTGCATCATAAAAGTCAATAGAATACATTCCTGTAGTTTCTATTCCCTGTACAATTGGTGTGTTGTAAACTTCCCAATGTTTTCCTTTGTCAGGTGAATATAAGATTCGACTTGCTTTTCCGCCTGTGGCGATCCAAGTGTTATCGCCTACAATGGAAATATTTGTGTTGCTTGCAGCAAACGCCGCTTCTCCGTCTACTGCTTTCGGTAATTGATCGCACGAAAGTTTTTGCCAAGAGTTGCCACCATCTCTCGTAATGATAATGCTTATACAATCATCTGTGGGATCGCCCATAGCAATGCCTTCGGAAGGATTCCAAAAAGCAATTGCATCATAAAATACTTTTTCATGCGTTTCTTTATACACCAATGTTACAGTGCCATCTTTGGTAATTTTATACAACATTGCAGGATTTACAATACTGATTCCAAAGGTTGTATTGTCTATGTGTGCTACTGCGCGGAAACTTAAGTTTAACGAATCTGAAACCTGACCTTTGAGTAGATTGGTATGCTGATTTGAAGTAGCATTGTACTTCCCAATCGTAGTTTTTGTTCCGCCATAGATCAAATCGTTTGTAGGCGTAACTGCAATTGCGCGAATGCTTACGGAATCATTGAAAATTGGAGTGATTGTTACTTTTGAAAATGTCTTTTTGATTGTGGGCTTTTTTTGAGTTTTTTCTGCACAAGCAAAAAATAGTAGCATCAATAAGCACGAAATGAACACACGCATATACTAGGTTTTTTTAGATGGTAAAAACGATTTGCCCACAGCACGAATTGAAATCACATTGAGTGGAAATTCCATAAAGACATGTATAAAACTTAAAAATAAAAGCAAGGTAAACCCAATTTTATAGTGATACGCATACAAAGCCACAGAACCAATCCACAATAACGCAATGGTCATCGAACGCTTCTGCGTCAAACGTTTGTGCCAACCAATGATAGATGTTTTTGAAAACCAATTCAAATAATGATAGGTATACGCAAATGCAATAAAGATTTGAATTTTTATAAATGCATTTCCTTGTACTGCTAAGGTATTTCCTTCGGTTAGACCAATGGCATTTGAAATTTTAGTATTGAGAAGCGGCATATTATTTTCATTGTAAATTGTTTGTGTAATATCTCCAATCGCATAATCAGGTAAATTTATAGAAAGGAAAATGATACAAAACGGAATGATAAACATTAAAATAATATTAAAATACCCAATTCTACTTTTCGATTTTAGATTTCCATACCACATAAACATGATGGTGAACAGATACACATGAATTACCGTTGGAAGCAACGCACCGATGATCAAATGATACCAAGGTAATTGATGAAATAAAACGGCCAATACTACGCCTGTTAGTAACGCTATATACTGATGTTGTTGCTTTTTAAATACAGTAAAAGCGACAGCCGCTGTGATAGCTAGAAACAAACAAGCGTTAAAATACACAGGCATCGTATTGATGATGAACGATACAATTGTGGAACTTGTATACGCTTTCGGAAGAAACACATACAACAAGGTAGGCAAAGACACTAGAAATGCAGCAATAACTACCAAATAAATCCAAAGTTTACTGGCTACAAAATATTTTTTATCGCGAATCCAGTTGATTTCTGTTAGATAATGCAACGGTCCAAGGACGGCATAGGCAAAAATAAAAAGTTCAAAAGGCAACCAATACGCTAATAGAAAAGATAAGAATATCAATCCTGTATTTAGAAGATCTACATTTTCCGTTTTCATGTAACTTTTAATTTGGCTAAAGTTATTTACAAATAAGTGCTATACTTATTTTAAAGCACTTAAAAATAAAAAAAGCTTCGTAGACTACGAAGCTTTTTGTGTATTTAAAAGTTGAATTCTTCTTATAAATTACTCAACAATCATTTTCTTCGTATCTACTTTCTTACCATCTACATATAATGTGTAGTAGTACATACCAGAAGATAAATTCTG
>JBCCLS010000474.1:0-3530 GCA_039026835.1 Bacteroidota bacterium
CGTCACTTCGAGTGTCCTGAACTTGATTCAGGATCTATCTAGAAGTAATTGGTAGTCTAAAGCTTCAAATGATAAAATAGAAGAATCGCAGCTGTTCTCGATACATTTTTATATTCGCTTTGCTTCATAAAAACACTCGAACTGACGTTTTGGTATCATACGTCTTTGAGGAAGCATGACGAATTAATCTGCTAGTTTCATTTCACATTTTTTCTTTGAAATAAACAGATTACTTCATTACGTTCGCAATGGCGTATCAAAGAAGTTTTTAATCAAAAGGCTTTTGGTTTGAAATAATTCAAAATTCACAATTAAACATTTAAAATTCAAAAAACATTACCGTCGAAAGCGATTCCGTGTCAAAATAGCTTTGAGTCTTGCTTTGATGTCTTCTCCCGAATCAAAAATCATTTGTTCATTGCTTGGAAATGGCACAGCTCTTACATTGAGAATGTCTGTAAACTCATCGCCCAACGCTCTGCGATCTCCATTAAAATCAGCATACTGATGTTCAAAAATGAATTCTGTGCCTACAGGAAATGCTTCAATAAGTTGTTGCGTTCGGTAGTTGACAAAACGTACTTGTCCGTCTACTTTGACAGCTTTGAATTGCGTAAACTCATACAATTCACAACGAATGGTTTTAATTTTGTCTACTTTGATATCGTTTCCTAAGCTATCTTTCAACACATTTCCGTTATCATCGAGCGCATATTCCCAACCGTCTACAATTTCTTTTTCCTTAATAATTTGTCGCTCACGAATTTGTTCAGGGGAAATTTGAATATCTCTAAAATCTAACAGTAACCCAAAATCATAGTCAATTTTGTTCACTTTATTACTGTGATACACGGTCCATATATCATTCAAACCGTATGTATTGAAGTTTAATAAATCATCTTCCAAACGTCTCGGAATGATTTTATCCGTAGCATTATTGAGACTCACCAATACAAAATCGACACCTTTGGCTTGCGCCTCGCTCATTAATTGACGTACATTTTTATAATTTGGCGAAAGTTCATCAATAAAACGCAAATCTTCAAACACATCTCGATACACATATTTATTGTCAGCTCCTTGGCGCATTAGGTTGGACGCCTTTTCATAGAGATGTGCTGTAAGATTATTTTTTGTTGTAATGATTTCGTTTGAATAATCTGCTATTTTAAAGCGTGCGTTTCTATTTTCTTTCAGCAATGGCAACGGCAACAAAGGTTTGATCAAGTTTTGTCGATTCTCCAATCCAGTGTATAAATTGTAGATGTCTTCTAACTGTTCTGGATTGCCCACCTTTTTCAAGAATTTAATTTCACTCAAATCCCTGTCTACGGCTTTTGCGTACGCGCTTTCTAGTAAGTAGACAAATTGTTGTTTTCGTTTTCGGGTTTTATTCTTTTTTAATTGATCAATAGCATTGCGAATGACAACGTCATAATTACCTGTATTGAGAGCCTCTTGTGTTTGTTTGACACTGCCACAGGCAATCAAAAATAAAATGATGCTGATAGAGAGTAGTATTTTTTTCATACGCTACAGATGTTAGGTTTTAAAGGCATAATCAATTTGGATACCAAACTAACAAAAATAGATTGACTTTTTAAAGAACTTTTTCAGGCGAGTGGTATAAAGTAGTGAAGAAAGTTTCACAAGTACTCTAGAATTATGCAGATACACAATTTTGTAAATCTTTATCGGTTGGGATGATTTTACAGAATTTTCTGATTTCCTTTAAAAAAGAAATAAACGGCCATTTATTACAAACAGGGGAAGCCGAAAAACTGCTAGAGTAGGCATCATCATAATAAACATATCATGAAAAAGCAACAAATTAAATCGAGTTTGAAGCTAACAAAGTCTGTGATTTCAAATTTTAATAGTAGACATTTAAAAGGAGGAACTATTGGATTGGAATCTGTAGACAGATTGTATTGCCTAACAGAAGATTGTGTTACACAAGATTGCATTACAGTTGCCTTTAGCAATTGTTATTTGTGTCCAAACACAACTTGTTAGTCATACACAGCACAAAAGTGGAAGCCGAAAAACTTACGAGTAGGCACAATTTTTTAAAATTACACATCATGAAAAAACAAACAAAGAAGATTGGTTTAACCAAATCAACAGTTACACAGTTAAACGAAGTCGCAGCCAATGCCATCAAAGGTGGAATTACCTATACTTTTCTCAACTGTTTGTCGCGCGGTAATTGCAATGCTGGCACTGGAGTTTTATGTTATTAATACAATTCATCAACAAAAATCAATTTTATGTAAATAACAAGTTATTGCATCTTCATTACACTTTTGAGTAATGAATACATTTTGATGAATTCACTAATCCAAATTTCTCAGACAGCTTCTGATTTCGGTTGGAAGCTGTTTGTTGAAATCATCTCGCAGCAGCGTGAATTGATCTAAATGACATAGTTGTTTGTGAGGGTACAAATTTTTACAAACTAAACGTTTAATCACATTGCCAAAGCGCGGACAAAGTCGTATCTTTAAAACAAAAAAAGATATGTCTGTACCCATCTTACTAGCGAAAGCTATTGTAAAGAAAAAGAAAGTGAAATGTCTCAAAACTGCGATTGCAATAAAGACGATTATTCACAAGAAAAAAGCAATAAAATCAAAGGCAATTTGTTGTGCATTCGCTTCTAAAAGCAACAAGAAAGCGTCGCCAATTAAAAAAGTGATGAAACTTCGCGCGAAAGCCAAACAAATGCAAGGTGTATTTACAACTGTAGAAAAAGGAATTACTGCCTACAAAAATGATGATAAGAAAAAAGCAGCTAAATACTTTTTAAAAGCCGCTGTGGCTGGCGCTACGCAACGTATGCGATAAAAAGGATACACTAAAATATGATTTCAGCGTCATAGTGCACGCAAATCTTTATATACAAAAGCCGTTTCAAAACCTATTGAAACGGCTTTTGTATGAAATTCAATATCTGGACTTATCCTTATAAACATAAGATTATAAACGATATAAGTGAATAATGAAATGCTTTAAAGAATTTGCTTTCAGATAATGATTTGTATATATTGTAGGAAATTAAGTCTAATCATAATTTCTCAATGGCATCCAACTTTATATTCAATTTTTTTGTAGGAGTCTTCTCGGCACTTTTAGTGTCTCGCTTTTTTGAGCCTTTTTATGATTCATGTGTTAATTTTTTTAAGAATAATGAAGGACCGATAGGTGGTTTTTATCGGAAATATAAGCGTTTAGTCTCTAAAATATTCTATTCCAAACAGCTACATCCCGCGCTAAACCTAAGAGGCGAAGAGTATAAAATACATTTAGAAGGTGATAATGTACAATGCTATTGTTCAGAAATTATAAACTTAAGACAGAGTAGATTTAATACTATTCAAGGTGAATTAAGACGTAGGCACTTCTCAGATAATACGATCTACACCTTTTTTTCAGCTAAAATAAAAAATAAAGAACAGTTTTTAATTTGGGAGGAGCGTCACAAAACAGATAAAGGGAATGTATAACTTATATTGACCATTAACTTGTAC
>JBCCLS010000475.1:0-3526 GCA_039026835.1 Bacteroidota bacterium
ATTGGTAATAAGGTCGGATCAAATCCTACAGAATCTAATACAATGACCAACATTACCATTCCGGCACTTGGTACGGCAGCACTTCCGATAGACGCTAATAATGCCGTAAATACAATGATTAATTGCGCTTGCAACGTTACAGCTTCAGGCGTAAGCACTTGCATGATAAATACCGCCGCAATAGCTTGATATAAACTCGTTCCATCCATATTTACAGTCGCTCCAACTGGCAATACAAATCCAGAAACTTCTTTATCAACTCCAATGTGTTCTTCTACTCTTTCCATTGTCACAGGCAAAGTAGCTGCACTTGAACTGGTTGAGAATGCTAACAACTGCGCAGGACTGATTTGCTTCAGGAACCAGAAAGGCGGTTTTTTGGTATACACTGCAACGATGATTAAGTAGAAAACGATTAGTAAAATTAATCCGCCAACGACACAAAAACTATAAGACAATAGTTTCGCTAAAATTTCAGGATCGTCAAAGGCGACAATTACATTTGCTAATAAGGCAAAAACGGCGTACGGCGCGAATAACATGATTAAATCGACCATTTTCATGACTATTTCATTCAAGGAATCGAAAATATCGATCATGGGTTTGGCCTTTTCGGCGGGAATCAGCAAAAGACAAATTCCTAAAAATAACGCAAAGAAGATAATTTGAAGCATTTTCGCGTCACCCAATGCTTTAAATATATTTGGCGGAACAATATCAACCAATGCTTGTAACGGTCCGGCATCTTTTTGTGCAGCTGCTTTTGCGAGTTTATCATTGACTCCCTCAGAATCTGCATATTTTTCTTTAATTTTTTCAATGGTTTCTTTTGGCATTCCCGTTCCAGGTTGAACTGTATTTACAATTCCTAGCCCAATAATAATAGCTACAACAGTCGTTACTACATAAATTCCAATCGTGCGCAATCCCATTGTTTTGATTTTTGCGATATCTTTTAAATCGGAAATCCCTTTGATGAGAGATGCTAAAATCAACGGCACGGCAATTAATTTCAACAAATTAATAAAAATCGTTCCAAAAGGCTTGATCCAACGGCTTATGAAATATTCGGCTCGTGTGCTTTTGACCGTTCTCGCGGGAATTTCTTTGACAGAAGTCACTACTTCACCATTCAAAATTTCCTGTACAATTTTTTCAGAAGCGGCAATTTCTTTTAAAACGACTTCTTCTTTTCCCCAGGAAGTTGACAACAAAACGAAGGCGAAAATGACGCCTAAAACCATTCCTATCAAAATTTTCCAATGTAATGCCAGTTTTTTCATGCTAAGTGTATTTCTGTTGTGTTGACTATTTTTTGTCTGTTTTTGTGTTGAATATATTTGCGATGGGTTTTCGTAAAAAAATAATCGCTAATCCTACTAAGATATGTAAAAAGTTAATAATTAAATCTTGTTGTAATGGCCTAAAGTTATAGTCACTTGCAAGAACAAGCGTGCTGTAACCTGATCTTATCAATCTATATAAATTCTCTAACATGTAAGGAATTTTCATGAAAACTAAAAAAAGTCCCATGATTGTGATAGCAATTTCTACAATGTATTTGCTTTCCGTATTGGAAAAATTAAATTGATTTGTAGAAAAACCTTTATCCAAGCCTAAAAACGTTACAATCGCAGAAGTCTTTCTGAATAAAAAATAAAGGATAGCCGAAAAGAGTAAAGTTAAACTTATAGACCAAAACATGGTTGATGAATTACCAATATCAAACAAATATGTTAGATAATGACTTATCGAAATGATTCCCTGAGAAAACAAATAGATTGCCATAATTCGGATGACAGCAATAAAAAAGTCTTTTACGGTCATTTCTGAATTGTTCTATTGATGAGATAATAATCGGCTAAGACCAAGGCTGCCATGGCTTCCACAATAGGCACTGCGCGTGGTACAACACATGGATCGTGACGACCTTTTCCTTGCATTTCCACAATGTCGCCGTCTTTATTGATGGTATCTTGCGATTGCATAATTGTTGCTACAGGTTTGAATGCTACTGTGAAGTAAATGTCCATTCCGTTGCTAATTCCACCCTGAATTCCGCCTGAAAGATTGCTTTTTGTCGTTCCGTCTGCATTGAAAATGTCGTTATGTTCGCTTCCTTTCATCTTCGAACCTTCAAATCCGCTTCCGTATTCAAAACCTTTTACGGCGTTGATCGACAACATTGCTTTTCCTAATTCGGCATGTAATTTGTCAAACACAGGTTCTCCCAAACCAACAGGGGCATTTTGAATAACACACATGACAGTTCCGCCAATGGTATCGCCTTCTTTACGAATTTGACGAATGCGCTCCTCCATTTCAGCTGCTTTTTCAGGATCAGGACAACGCACAGGATTGCTTTCCGTTAGGGAAAAATCCAATTCTTGATATGGCTTGTCTAACGAAATATCACCAACCGAAGCTACAAATGCATTAATTTTAATATCTGAAAGCAATTGTTTCGCAATGGCACCTGCAACGACTCTAGATGCTGTTTCACGTGCCGAACTTCTTCCGCCGCCGCGATAATCGCGATGTCCGTATTTTTGATCGTATACATAATCGGCGTGTGACGGACGATAGGTTTCTTTTATATGTGAATAATCGCGTGATTTCTGATTGGTATTGTGAATAGCGAATCCGATAGGAACGCCTGTTGTTTTTCCTTCAAAGATTCCAGAGTAAAACTCCACCATATCGGGTTCTTTACGCTGGGTAACAATAGCGGATTGTCCAGGTTTTCTACGATTCATTTCGTGTTGAATCATTTCCAAATCCAATTCCAATCCTGCCGGACAACCATCAATAATTCCACCAATTGCCGCGCCATGTGATTCTCCAAAAGTGGTCAACTTGAATAAGGAACCAAAAGTATTTCCTGCCATAGTATTTTTTTAACAAATGTAAATTTAAAAGAACAGATTTAAAAACCCAACAAATGCTTAAAATTAACTTAACATTTGACAGATGCAGTTGATAAAATCGTAACATTCAAACAACTAAGCTTAACGCTATATTTTCATTTTCTTTTTGGGTTTGTTATTTATTTGTGGTGTCGTACAAATAGCCCCATGAAAAAGCGAAAAATTGATGTAGTTGTGATTTCTGATGTTCATTTGGGAACGCATGGTTGTCATGCCAATGAACTTCTTGCCTATTTAAACAGCATTGAACCTAAAAAGATCATTCTTAATGGGGATATTATTGATATTTGGCGATTTAGAAAGCGTTATTTTCCCAAACCACATTTATTGGTGATCAAAAAGTTGATAGACTTTACCACAAAAGGTGTAGAAGTGATTTATATTACTGGAAATCACGACGAATCATTACGCCGTTTTTCAGGAGCAACTGTAGGACATTTTTCATTGGTTGATAAGCTAGTCTTAGAACTGAATGGTGAAAAAGCATGGTTCTTCCACGGAGATGTGTTTGATGCTTCCATCCAAAATGCAAAATGG
Source organism: Bacteroidota bacterium (assembly GCA_039026835.1). Taxonomy (GTDB): domain Bacteria; phylum Bacteroidota; class Bacteroidia; order Flavobacteriales; family Flavobacteriaceae; genus Kordia. Next base: position 3,465 of record JBCCLS010000475.1, read on the forward strand.
ATTGCAAAGTTAGGCAGTATTGGCTACGATTTATTGATTCGACTCAACCGAGTGATCAACTG
>JBCCLS010000476.1:0-3525 GCA_039026835.1 Bacteroidota bacterium
CGACGCCGCCGCTTTCAAGTGGAGCTCCGGCGGCCATGTAGCCAAAATCGTTTGGTTGATCTTTCAACGTTTTTATTCCCTCTATAATCATATCGCCCACCGTATGGTTTTGCCCTTTGGGAGTGTCTCGCAGATGTTTGACATTGCCTTGATAAAGGTATTTTTTTAGTTTGTCAAACTGCTTGGCTTCCACCAACTGATAAATTTTCTTAAGCAGTTTTTGGGGTGTTTTGGCTTTGCGCTGAGCTTGTGCTGTGACACTGCTCAGCATCATTACCAACAATATGAGATAATACAGCTTTGTATTAATTCTTTTTTCCATCATCTGTTTTTTTAGCTGGTGCATAAGCAGGTTCGGTCTTTTGACCGCTGTCTATAAGATTCTCCAAACGTTCCCAAAATACGAGCTTATACCCTTTGTTTATTTTTGCCATTAAGATATGTACCCTTTTGTAGTCAAAAATATAGATGTCTTGTGGGCGCTTGTCTGCAATGGCTTTTAAGTCAGAGAATTGTGCAAAGTCACGTCCTTGTTTAAACAGTTCTTCGAGGAGTTTGGGTGGTATAGGCACCAATTTATCTGAGTATTTATCAATAAGAAGTTTGAGCCCCTGAGCATTGTAAGAGAAGTCGCCTCGTTTTTTTTGATTTTTTATTCAGGAAGATGTGATTTTACAAATTTCCAAATAGCAGCGATTGCTTCATCGATTAATTCTTGTTTTACAGAAAATTTTGTACCATCTGCGTAGCGAGGCACAGAAGGTTTTCCATCAGGACTACAATGATCAACGTCAATTGATCTGCGCCAATAATCTGCATGATTTCTCCATTCGGTTTGATTTACTTTGGTAGGTGCATCAAACCAAAGATTCCAAACCAAGGTACTATTTTCTTTTAGTAAATTTCCAGTACCAATATTAAATAAATCTACAACTAACTTGTTAAATTCATCGACAAATGCATATCCTGTTTTGTGAGTTTTTCCTATGGCTGCTTCAAGGTGTGCATAATTCCACGCCTGATTGTTATGCAAGGTAAACGTTGGCAAGTTTTTTAGCGATTTTGGCGTGTACAATTTATCTCTTACTAAAATTACATTTTTAGGTACGTTTTTCACTTTTATCGTACTGTAGGTATCTATTTTGATGGCTTGGTCTTTACTTAAAGGAAGATGATGCCCAAAATTGGCAAGTTCAAAAGCTGCCCAAATTACTTTACCCAAAATGGATTGATTGACATCTTTGCTAAACCATATTTGCGGTTGCACCACAATATCGAGTGCCAATGTTTTATCGGTTTCGTTAATCCAACCTCTTTGTTTTACTACTGTAACTTCTACATTTACAGTTCCAAAACCAGGAATATAGTTTCCTAATTGCGGACATATTATAGCCCAATTTTGACCTGTATTGTCATACCCTGCTCTTGAAATATCTGGAGCAAACATTTGAAAACATCTCGATTTTGGATTGCCTTCTTCGGTTAACCATGTAAACTCTGGCCAAAGTACCTGTTGTTGCCGTTTTATGTTACCGACATTGTCTAAGTTGCCCGTTAAAGGTAACGAACTTAAATCAGCAATGCCTTTTTTGTTGTATTGCAATTCTGGATGCTTTTCTATAAATCCGCCTTTCCATCCTTTTGCTGGTATGTGACTTGGTTTGATTCTATGAGCATCGCATTTTTTTTGTGTTGATTTTGTAGTATTCATATATGCTTTTATTAAGAAATTTACCTACTAAATATAACATCTATTCTGCTAAAAGGCTCAACTTGCACTTAATTTTTTTACTCTACTTCTTTACCAATAGTGTCTATTTCATCAATAGTATTGGTTTCTGAACGCAAACGACGAATGCGCTTTTTTAACAGTGAAGCTTCCAAAAAACCTAGAAATCCAGGAATGATGAAAATTAAAACAGTAAGCATGGCACGTGTATAAAATCCATATCGCATAAATTGAAGTACGGAATACAGCGTAACACTTCCCAAATACAGAAGAAAGCAAGAAAAACAAATAACTCCAGCCCACAATATTTTGGATACTTTTTTATCTAATTGCCACTTTTCTTTACTTCTATAAAAGCGAAAACTCTTAATGTGATATATAATATTTGCCACTGAAAACACCAATGCAAGTCCCAAATTAATATACAAATAATACGGCGTACGCCTAAGACTTATGCGAGACAAGTCAATCCATATAATATAAAAAACACCACCAATGACGATGAGCGAGCAAATGATCAAAATTATTTTTAAGACTTTCATAATATACTATCATGTTAACTTTCCAATATCATCAATTTCAGTGTTTGCTTCATAACTTTCATTCAATCTTTTGATGCGTTTTTGCAATGCTGAAGTTTCTAAGAATTCTACAATACACACCACAAAAAAAATCACGATGACAACGATTTCATCAGATTGATAATATCCTAATGCATAGCGCTGCATATTGATAAATAGTAGAAAAGACAATAACGAAAATAAAAATACTGGAAATACAAAACCTGCAAGCCAAAAGAGTTTATAGCGTTTTTTAGGCAATTGCAGCCGTGGTTTACGCTTGTAAAAACGAAAACTTTTGATATGGTATATGACATTTATCAATGAGAATACAATCAACGAACCAAGGACAATATAAAATGTGCTTGTAACTCGTATTCCTTGTAATACTACAGAAAATTGATACATAGTATACAAACACAGCCCCATGATTATGAACGAGACAAGAATTAAAATTATTTTTAAAAAGCGCATGAATACGTAGCTATCAGTATGAATTTCCTATGGTATTAATTTCAGAATCTAGCGAAGCTTGTTCTGATTGTTTTATTTGTTTCCTAAGATAGAGAACTTCTATGAAATTTAAAACTCCATACACAAAAACTAAAAACATGGTAATGAGTACATCTAGTGGTATGCCTGCACCAAGAAATAGACTTGTATATTCATGCCCTGCTACATACACAGCAAATACTGAACAGGCAATGGCCATTATTTGAAGCAAGGGACTTATAACGCGTGTAGGCTTCTTTTTGGTGTAATATTTTAAACTTACGATATGATAGATGGTACAAGAAATACTCAATATAAAACACAAGGAAATCATTGTTATATCAAACAAAGACCTATATATTCTTCCCTCTTTTACAATGACAAAAACACCTAGCGTAAAAAACAGCGCAAACCCGAATATCACTAGAAAAAGTATAATTTTGAGAATCTTCATGAAGGCATTTTATGTTTCTATGGATGAGTAATATACAAAACTTTCATCTTCATCATTTGTCAGTAGTGCCTTTTATATTGTCAATTTCTTGGCGACGTTGCAAGCGTTCTTTGTGTGAAACGATAAATTTATTGAGGAAGTATGTATCTAGCAATGTCCAAATTCCGACAATAGTCACAAAAACAGGAATGGCAATGAGGACAACTTCTCTTGGATTTTTCAACCACGAAATGGTAGCATAGATTCCGAGAATCAACAGTGTACAACCAAAAGAAACATGCAGCGCCCAG
>JBCCLS010000477.1:0-3523 GCA_039026835.1 Bacteroidota bacterium
CCGGAATATTGTGTGTTTCCGTCCATATTGACATCATTATTTTCATATCCGTTCACGACATAGGTTGGGAAATTTAAAAAGTTTCCAATATCATTTAGCACTGCTGATAGAATACTTGGCGTATCTGGTGAAGTTCCAGAATATTGTATAATAGTATCTCCATTGGCATTTCCACACCACATTGCTACTGTATTTGCAGGCATTCCAAAGGATGTCTGTGCGTTGCTTCCAAAGGTAATTTGATTGGTTGCATCTGTAAAATCTACAGAAGTAGGAATATTTGTCAATGCAATAGGCATTGCGGTCATAATGCTCAAGTGATTTTTGTGTTTGACTACTATGTAATAATTATCATGACTTACCGCAAACGTTACGGGCGAAAAACCATCAAGTCCAACGACATCACCATCGCGTTGTAGTAAGGCGCTAGTTTCAGCGATAATTGTATTGTTATCGGTGGCGTCTCTTAATTCTAGCTGTAGCCAATCTACAATGGCATTTTGACTTGGTGTCATAAAGACAATTCCATTTGCTTCCGACATGTCATACGGAGAGGTTGTTGGAATGAGTCCTGCCAAGCGGAAATCGTCACGCATCCAGCTTTCTTCGCCTGTATTTGGGTTTAATAAAGCGCCTTGTAAAAATACTTTTGGACTGATCGCTACTTCGTTGCAACCGCCATCAGCATCGTCTACCGTGATGATTTGCATGCATTGATCAGTTTGATTTTGTGCATCAGTAAAGGTCCACGTTACATTGGTCGTTCCAACAGGAAAAGTCTCAGTAAGTACGGTTGTATTGTTGTAATCATTAACAAGTAGATAATCTTGAATGGTTCCGTTTCTAAAGTTTGAACTGCAATCAATGGAAAGCGCAGAAAGTTCAAAATTATGTAATGTGGCGCTGTAATTGCCTGTGGCATCATCAAGAGTTGTAATGATAGAATTATCAGCGCAAGCTTGTCCTTGATCAAATTTAAAATAGGCGATCAATCCTGCTTCATTTCCAGATAGTGGAATGTCTAAAGAAGATTGAATTTCGTCTGCTGAACGCACTGTATTCCATATTCGGAAATCGTCAATAGTACCATCTAAGAATCTATTGGAATTCCAAGCACCAATATTGAATTGTCGGTTGGCAACTAATGGCAGCGCTGTTGTGTAGGTGCGTTCTGCTTGTAAAACACCATTGACATAAAAACGCGCGACATTGTTTGTAGCAGAGTAGGAGACTGCAATATTATACCATGTATTGGTCTGCAATCCTACATCTACATATTGATCGGTTGGCGAATTTCCATTGACAGACCAACCTAGTAAACCGCTTGGGTTGATTTGAAAATGCAAATATCCAGGCGCCCAATTTGTATAGTTTAACAGTGTATCCCAATTGCTAATGACATCCAAATTTACCTTAACTTCAATGGTTACTTCGCTCAAGTCATTCGTAAAACCACTTGAAACTGTAACACGATCGTCAATTCCGTCAAAATTTAATGCGTTTCCTACGGTACCTGCATCGCCAAAAACTGTTGGTGCGGTTACTTCAATGGCAGCTTCGCACAATCCAGCATCTTTGTCTACAGTTATATCTGCAGGACATGCCAAGGTTTGTCCGCAGGATTCATCATTGTAAACGGTTTGTACATCTTTGTTGGTAAAGTTGGTATCAGCATAATTATCACTGTCTACTAGTACACAGGTTAAATTTGGATTGTTGGTAATATTTAGGCTAATGATACTTGTATTTGCGCCATTTTTAAGATTAAGGTAACTCAAATTGTTATTTTGAATAAATATACTCGTCAGTGCTGTATTTTGTGAAAGATCAAGTATTTGCAATGCATTATTACTCACGCCCAGAAACTGTAGCATTGTATTAGTTGTGACATCCAAAGTGGACAGACTTGCGTTGGCTGCAAATAATGATTGTAGCGCTGTATTGTTGGAAAGATCAATAGTACTTATAGAAGTATTTTCAAAACGGACGGTTTGTAGTGCAGTATTGCTAGTAACATCTAAGCTGGTAATTCCCGAATTGTCCAATCGAAGTTCTATCAAATCTGTAAGACCTGTAATGTCAATAGTGGTCAAACTTGGCGTTTCGTCAGCAAATAGTTGTCTAAGTTTAGTATTTGCGGTTAGGTTTAAGTTTCCAATTGGCGAAAAAGAACATGAGAGAATTTCTATATTAGGACATTGACTGATATCAAAACTCGCCAATGCTGTACCAAAAACATTCAAATTTGTCAAATTGGTATTGCTTCCAATGGAAAGTGAACTTACGGGCGTCAGTGATAAATTGATAGTTTGTAGATTTGTGTTTGCACTCAAATCAATTGTTGTAAAGTTATTATCATACGATATAAAATCTGTCAGTGCTGTAAAATCTTCAATTCCTGTAATATCGTTGATATTTTCGCCAAATAGGTTGATACTTGTTACGGTTTCAATAGCAGCTGTCAGCACAAAATTATCATTGGCAATACCATTTCCCATGCTTGTAGGATCGCCCACTGTGACCGTATTTCCAGAAGCATCATGCGTTTCTAAATAGTTTTCAAAATTATCTCCAGGAACATAGGTTTGTCTGCAATCCAAACTAAAAAAAGTAGTCGGATCTTTTTGCCACATTACCAAATAGCCCGCGGTTGGATCATCTACCTGAATACAATTAAATACGTTGGAACGCGCATCAAAAAAGGTAACATTAGCGTTGTTCCCGTTTTGCATGTTTAAGCCAGATAAGTCACTGTTGTTTGCAGAAAGATAAGTAAGCGCACTGTTGTTAGAAAGGTCTAAGTTAAAACCAGAAGCAGTGTCTACAAGCAAAGTTTCAAGTAGTGTATTGTTGGAAAGATCCATCAATCTGACTGAATTGTTATTGGCGTTGAGCGTTTTAAGATTAGTCATATTGCTATATCCAAGCGAATCAATAGCATTGTTTTCATAATTCAATACTTCCATGGCCGTTAGATTGACGGTATTGATTACGCTTAATGAATTATTCCTCACATTCAATTCGTTTAGCGCTGTATTTTGTTCTAATGTCAAATTAGAACAATTGGCATCATACATAATCAGCTTTTCCAAATTTGTATTGGCAGTTACATTCAACACAGGTAAAAAGACGGAATGACAATACAATTCTCGTAGGTTTGTGAGATTGGAGATGATCAAATCATTAAAAAAGTTTCCGGAACAATTCAACACTTCCAATGCTGTAAAATCCTGAATTCCGATCACTTCTCCAATTCCCTGATTGGAAATGTCTAAGGAAGTTACCGTGTTTATTCTATACGTAAAAACAGCACCATCATTGGCAATTCCATTTCCCATACTTGTAGGATCGCCCAATACTACAGAATCTCCATTGGAATCGTGCGTTTCCAAATAATTTTCAAAAATGTTATCAGGAATGCTAGTTAAGCTACAATCTAAGGTAAATACAACATTGCTGTCTACATTCCATGTATTGAGATAGGTTGCAGTTGGATCATCAACCTGAATGCAATTCATTGTAG
>JBCCLS010000478.1:0-3508 GCA_039026835.1 Bacteroidota bacterium
ATGAGATTCTGGATCAAGTCTAGAATGACGTTTTTTCCTTTTAATAGGTTTATTTTTTGAGTAAATCTTCTAAGGTAGGCGTTAGGGCAGGAAATGTAAACGTGAATCCTGCATCTTCTATTTTTTGTGAACTGACTTGCTGACTAGAGAAGAGCAGTGTGCTCATTTCACCCAAAATCAATTTCATCATAAATTTTGGGATGTTTGGTAGAAAAAATGGTTTGTTTAGAACACTTGCAATTTCTTTTGTCAATAATTTATTGGTAGTAGGATTGGGTCCGACACCGTTAAAAACTCCTGTGATTTTTTCTGTTAGTAGAAACAGATACATGCGTGCAATGTCATCGATGTGAATCCACGATTGCCATTGTTTCCCTGAGCCCATAGCTGCGCCTGCGCCTAATTTTACAGGTTTTGCTATTTCTGCCAATACGCCGCCTTTTTCAGAAAGTACCAAACCTGTACGCAAAATGGTAACCGGAATTTCTAAAGATTTGAATTGATTGGCATGCAATTCCCATTGTTTGACTACTTTTCCCAAAAAATCATCTGCAATCTTTTCTTCTGCTTCTGTGTAGTTTTCAGTTAGAGAACTTGGATATACAGAAATTCCAGATGCAGAAATATAGTGTGTAATGGTATGATCTTTAGAATTTCGTAAAGCTTTGAATAATACATTTGCGGTGTCAACCCGGCTGCTCATGACTTCTTGTTTGTAACTTTCTGTCCAGCGTTTGGCAATATTGGCTCCAGAAAGATTGATGATGGCTTCCACACCTTCGAAGCACGCTTCATCGATTTCACCTTCGGAAGGATTCCAGTAAAAACCGTTGTGATTTTCAGATTGCGCAATCTTCTTTTTTCGGGTCGTCAAATAATGTACTTGATGACCTTCTTGCAAACAAAGTTCCGTAAGTGCTGAACCAATAAGTCCAGTTGCGCCACAAATTAGTATTTTCATCAGCTTTTTCTTTTTCACTGTAAAAATACGGTAAAAAGAATAGATTTAGCACATTACACGACTAAGAGTGGTAAAAATTAGTTGATTTTAGTAGCACGAAGCATTTCGCGTTTGCCTGGCGGTCCTGGAAGTCGTTCTACTTGAAAACCAACTTCTTGCATCGCTCTTCGGACACTTCCTTTGGCTGCATAGGTCACCAAAACTCCTTGATTTTGCAGCGCATTGTACATTTTTTGGAAGATGGGAACTGTCCATGATTCGGGTTGTACGCGCGCACCAAAAGCATCAAAATAGATGAGATTGTACGCTTCCTGATCGTCAATTTGATCAAAGAATTGTTGGCGTTTGATTAATGAAAAATTTTCTGTGATTTGTGTAGATTCTTCCCAATTGCAAGCATGCATCGTATTAAAAATATGCGCTTCGTTGTCAGCTTTTAGCTCACGGATGTAGTTTAACTGCGTCAATTCTGCGGAAGCGACAGGATAGGCTTCAACGCCAGTATAATTGATAGTATACGCACGTTTTTTTGCTTCTAAATAGGTCATAAAAGCATTCAATCCTGTGCCAAAACCCATTTCAAGAATGTGAATTTGCTCAGGATTGAAGGTATGTTGTAAATGGTGCAGTCCCATGTTGAGAAACACATGCGCTGCTTCTTGAATAGCGCCGTGTGTAGAATGATACTGCTCGTTCCAATCTTCGAGATGAATCGTGGTAGATCCATCTTTGGTGATGATAATTTTTCGTTTCAAGCTTACTTTTTCAATAGTACACCGTCAGCTAGGAATGAAAGTGTCTTTTTAGGCTCAGTGATTTTAGCGATTTCTTCTGCAGATTTTCCAGCATCTTCTGCATAGTGTCGTAATTCATCAACAGAAGTTTCTTTTACAAACGCTTTTCCGTTGACAATTGCTTCTCCGGTAGCATCCACAGGAACAAAGAATCCGTAATCTTTAAAGCGTACCATGACTTCTTTTTCATCGCCTACATCCAAACGCATCCAACATCCTTTTTTAGAGCATACAGAATTGATGGTTGAGGTAAATTTTACGCTTAGTGTATCACCAACTTTTAAATCGTTATATTTTTCGTTGATTTGCATTGCATTTAATACATTTTCAGCATCAATTTTTTCACCATACGAAGCATATGCCATTTCAGGAGCTTTTACTTCTTGTTGTTTTTCAGTTGTTTTTTCGGTAGTCTTGGCATCTTTACATGCGATCATAGCTGTAGCAGCTACTACTAAAAATATAATTTTCTTCATTTTTATTAAATATTTCTTAAAATTATCAAGGTTTTGTTGCGAATCTTTAATTTTGCCAACTGAGTTTTTGTTGAAAACTAAGATTTTTTTAACGTTAATTATTCCGTACCTTTGCACAAAATTAAGAATTATATGATGAGTGACCTTTCTATTGATATAAAAATTTCCAAAGTTTCTGAGAGTACAATCCAAAGTGTTGATTTTAACAACCTTGAATTTGGTAAAATCTTCACCGATCACATGTTTGTTTGTGATTATGTGGATGGCGCTTGGCAGGCACCAGAAATTAAACCATATCAGCCACTCACTATTGATCCTTCGGCGCGTGTTTTTCATTATGGACAAGCTGTTTTTGAAGGAATGAAAGCGTTTAAAGATGATAACGATCAAATTTGGATGTTTCGTCCAGAAGATAATTTTAATCGTATCAACAAGTCATCGCATCGTATGGCAATTCCAGAGTTTCCAAAGGAATACTTTTTTGAAGGAATTACGCGATTGTTACAAATGGAAAGCGCATGGATTCAGAAAGGAAAAGGGAATTCATTATACATTCGTCCTTTCGTAATTGCTACAGAGCCTGCTATTTCTGCATCACCATCCAAAACGTATAAGTTTATGATTATTTGTTCGCCGGCACAATCGTATTATGCTGGAGAAGTTAAGGTTTTGTTTGCTGAAAAGTTTAGTAGAGCGGCTGACGGAGGAGTTGGATATGCAAAAGCTGCAGGAAATTATGGTGCACAGTTTTACCCAACAAGTTTGGCACATGCCAAAGGCTATCAACAGATTATTTGGACAGATGCGAGCACACACGATTATTTGGAAGAAGCAGGTACGATGAACATCTTTTTCCGAGTAGGAGATAAGCTTTTAACGGCACCTACAAATGATCGAATTTTGGATGGAATTACACGAAAAAGCGTGATTCAATTGGCGAAAGATAATGGTATTGATATTGAAGTACGTCGTGTATCGGTTGCGGAAATTAAAGAAGCTGCGAAGGATGGATTGTTGAAAGAGATTTTTGGTGCAGGAACCGCTGCTGTAATTAATCCGATTGCAGGATTTGAGCATGCAGGTGACGAATTTGAATTGCCAAAGTTAGCAGATTCTTATGCTGCTTTCTTCAAAGAAAAGTTAATGAATATTCAGTATAATATTTCGGAAGATCCATACGGTTGGCGATATGGCGTGTAGACTTTTTTAGATAATTATAGAGTTAGAATTTTAGATATATGAAAAGTGACGCGATTGCGTCACTTTTTTGTTTTTTG
>JBCCLS010000479.1:0-3504 GCA_039026835.1 Bacteroidota bacterium
ATGTTAGTCTTTTTTACCGCTTGATGTTTGAGTTCGCCTGAAAAATTTAAGCTAAATGAATTGTTTAGTTTCTTCTCTACATACAATCGCGGTTCAAAAAACGTCTCTTTTGTCGTGCTAAAATAGTTCATTCGCAAACCGGCGTTGACAATCAATTTGTTTTTGTTGTTGTATTTGTAAGATGCAAACAAAGCGTGTGAATTGTTAATATTTTCCTCGCCCACATCATAGGTAGTCACACCTTCTTCTGTTCCTGTGAATCCTGAAAAACCAAAAGACACATCATTTGAAGAAAATTGATATCCCGATTGAATGCTATTTTTTTCATTGAGTTTCCAGTTGGTGTTGTACGAGAAACCAATATCTTTTATTTGATTTCGCTTTTGATCTTGCTCCGTTGTCCCCACAATATCCCCTCGAAATGTTCCTAAATAATCAAAGTTAAATCGAGAATAATACGCGTCTACCGTGTGAGAAAAATTTGGATTCCATTGGCGCTTCCAAAATCCACTAAAACCAGAGTTTTCAATGCTCAATTGATCGCGCGAAGTTTCTTCAAAGACATCTATTTCAGACATAAAATCCAGTTCATTCTTTGTCCGCAAGTTACTCACCATGATTTCATCTTTCTCAGACAGTTTTCCAATAAGCTTAATGGTGTAATCTGTAAAGAAAAAGTTGTTTTCTGTTTCTGAAAATACGTTGTCGATGATTTCCGTACTCTCGGTAATTTTTGTGTTCTGAAAAACGCGATCGGAAAAGTTATTGTAGGTAAATGTTTCCAAGATGTCTGTAAAAGCTCTGCGCGCAGAAACCGTTACACCAAAATTTTTAGAAATAGGCAATTTTAAATACGCATCGGCATGTGTCATATTGAATCCGAAACCTCCTGAAAGTTTTTCAGGAACTTTGGTATCCGTTTGAATGTCAATAACACCCGAAATACGATCACCATAACGCGTTTCGGTACCACTTTTGTACACGGAAACTTCCTCAATTACATACGGATTGAATGCTGAAATTAACCCAAAAAAGTGTCCTGAATGATACATTTTGATACCGTCCCACAAAATTAAATTTTGATCTGGTGTTCCGCCACGAATAAACAATCCGGAGGCAGTTTCGTTGGGACTTTGAATGCCTGGCAAGAGTTGAATGCTTTGCAACACATCAGGTTCTGTGAGTCCTGGAAGTATGCCTAATTTGGAAGGAGATAACGAAATGTCGCCATTGGAATTTTTGTTGATTCCAGAGGTAAGATAATTGCTCAGCAACACTGTTCCTAAGTCGTATTGATCAGCTTCCATCAAAATAGTTTCACAAGGCGTTTTTTGTAAGTCTTGTGCTGTAATTCGTTGAGTTTTGTATCCTAAAAATCGAATTTCGATTGTATCAGAAGGTATGGCGAGAAACAATTCAAATTTTCCACTTGCGTTGGTAATGGTTCCTTTTTTTTGAGAAATGTTTACGACAGAAGCTTCAAATATAGGAAGTTCGTTTTTGGAATCTTTTAAAATACCACACACACGTACTTTTCCTTCTTGAATTGGATTCCGAATGATGTAATACCGCGCACTTACTTTTTCAAAAACGATGGGCACTTGCTTTTGCAAACGCTGAATTACTGTGTTTAATGTGGCATCGGTAACTTGAAGTGTAATGACTTTATTGTCGGCAAGTTCTGCTTTGTATGAAAATTTTACATCGTACGCTTTTTCTACTGAAAGCAATACATTGGTAAGTGGTTCTTTTTCAAACGAGAACGATTCATTGGTTTGGGCAAACAATGAACAGGTGATGAACAGAAAGACAACACTTAACGTATTTCTCATAAACGTGACGGTAAAACTTCATTGTGCGAACAAGATCCTCTTTGGTAATTATATAAAGAGTTTTATTTCGCTTGAGTAAGTATAACTGCTTTTTCGCCCTTAAAAGTATATGAAATTTCCATAGGATCAAAAACAGTTCGCAATGCTAGTTTTAAATTTTTATGCGAAAAAGTTCCTGTAAAACGCTGTGCTGTATCTACATTTTCAGTATTGAATTGTACATTGTACTGATTTTCAAGTGCTTCTATTACATGTTGCAATGGCATTTCTCTAAAATTGCTTTCACCATCTCTCCATGAAGGATTGTTTGGATTAAAATCCCATCGAGTTTGTTTTCCTTGAATTGCAGCAAATGCTTTTCCTTGTGTTAAGGTTTCAGTTTGTTGTGTTTTGGTTGTTACTCGCACTTTTCCTTCATGACATTTTACTTCAAAAATAGCATCATTGTGTGCATGCACATTAAATTCAGTTCCCAATACCTCAACTGTTCCAGAATTTGTAGTAACCGTGAATTTTTCTCCCTTTTTAACTTTAAAATACGCTTCTCCTTCAAGTAGAACCGTTCGGTTGGTATCCCAAGAATTTTCAGAAAAGGTAAGTGTAGTTTTAGCATTGAGAATGGCTTCTGAACCATCAGGTAAGCTTACAGAAGTTTGCTCACCAAACGTTGTTTCAAAAGTTGCGTCAGCATTTATATAAAAATAAGAAAAGCTGATTACTAAAAGGATCACAGCTGCGGCTGCATAGCGCCATGAAGTATTAAGTTTACGAACTTTAGTTGTCGCAGTTTGTTGTTTTTGTTGAATCGATTGCAATACGGATTTCTTATCAAAAGAAGGTGCTTCCATAAGGTCTACACTTTCAATGATTTGCAGATAGTCTTGATACTCATCAGAATTTTCAAAACGAAGTTTTTCTTCTTCTGTGAGCTCATTGGCAAGCCATCTTGCTAGGAACCTATCATCATATTTTTCTTCCATCATTTTGGTTTGATTCGCTTATTAAACAGTTTCTCAACTAAATACCCTACTTTTTTTTAAATATTTCCTATTTCTTTTCGCAAGGTTACCAACGCTTTGTGCATGCGCTTCTCTACAGCTTTTACAGAAAGTCCAATGATTTCGGCAATTTCTGCGTAGGTTTTTTTGTCAATTCTATTGAGTAGAAAGACTTCTCGCTGTCCTTCAGGCAGTTTGGCGATGGTGCGCTGTAATTTTTCTTGAAATTCTTTTTGTCTTAATATAAATTCTGGTGTTTCGTTCGAAATTTTACTTTTGGTTTGTTGTTTGTACTTGAGCACCACTTTTTCGTGTGCTACTTCATTTAAAAACATATTATTTGCCACTGTAAATAAATACGATTTGGCTTTGGTGAAAATTACTTTTGCACAGTTTTTCCATAATTTAATAAACGCTTCTTGCACAATATCTTCTGCTTGCTGTTCACTACCACATTTGTAATACACAAAATTCCGAAGCGTTTCGGCATGTGTATTAAAGATACTTTCGTAATGTTTTGATTCGCAAACCGATTTGTCTTCCGAAGTCATTAATTGGGCGTTGTCAATTTTCGATTATCAAAGCTACGTAAATTTATTTTTAAATTTTTTTTAAATTTTTGGTAGGGTATTTCTAAAGTTACCTGTTTTATCAACAAATTAAGCACAGAAAAG
>JBCCLS010000480.1:0-3498 GCA_039026835.1 Bacteroidota bacterium
ATTTAATGTAGGCTGATCTACAAATGCTACATGATACAATTTGTTGATTTCTCGATAGCGATTTTCTTCTTTTACCTTGAAAAAATAGATAGAAATATCGCCATCTTCATTGGTAACTTTGATGGTTTTTACGAACGAAATGGTATCTTTTTCCTTGTCAAGTCCCAAACGAGACATCAATCCCGCTTTTGCGTAGTGTTGTTGTGTTTTCAAGGAATCGGGTACAATGGCGAGCAAATCTTTTTCTTCCAATTTCCACAACGTAGCTGCCAGCGCTTTGTCTTCAAAAAGGGTTTTGTCTTTGAGTTCTTGCGGAATGGATTCTCTATTTTCTGCCAATAGTGCCAAATAGGTAGTCAGCGGCGCTTTTGATTCTGTCTTGATCAATTTGTTGTAAAAGTCCTGAATGCTTTTGTCTTTTCGAAACGGAAATAACAATTTCACATAGCGTTCTAATTCAAGTCCACTTTTATAACTGTAAGACGATTTTCCTAAGTTGCGTTTTACTTCAATTTTAGCATCGTTTAACAACTGATTTTTATAGCGTTTGTATACTTTTGGTTTAATGAGACTGCTATCGCTTAGTTGTGTCAATAGCTCATAAATGGGCGTTTTGTATTCTTGTATGCTTGAATATTTGAGTAATTCTGGGAACAATTCTCGCTTTAGCGCCAAATTATCTTTTCCCGTTTTAAACAATCGATTGGTCGCGCGTGAATCTAATGGAAAATCTTTTGCTAGCAACTCCAAAACCATTTCATACGAAGCTTTGTCTTTTTGTTGTAATAAGGATTTTAAAACTGCGGTTTGTGTTTTCGGTTTGTCGTATGCTTCTACATATAAATTTCGTAAGAACGCTGGAATTTCAGAGTTTTTCAATTGTCCCAAAGATGTAATCAAATAGTTTTTAATATTCTCGCGATTTTCTTCAAATTCATGGGTTTTTAACAGCGAAATAATTGCTGCTGCATGCTTGTCTGCAAACTTAATTTTGGCATACGCTTTCAGCACAATGCTGTCATTATTTTTGATGCCATCAAAGAAAATATCGGTCTTGTCAACAAACACATCTTTTCCAAGTAGCGTGTCCATCGGAGTAAAGGTGTTATAAAAATTCTTCACAAATTCTGAACGGTCTGCAATAGAATCTTCCAGCGTAGATAAACTAAATAAGACGCCTTTTTTCAAAATATTTTTGCGATACACACGCTTGGCACTTGCAGTATCTTTAAGAACATATGTACTTGTATAGCGATCTTCTTCCTGCTTGTATTTTGAGTCTTCAATCACAAAATTGTATTCGTAAAAACGCTCCATACTTTTCCACAAACTGTCAATATTGTGAAACATTTGCAGGTCGTGATACTTAATTCTTCTGATGGAAACACGCTCATTGCTTTTAGACGTATAGCTAATGTATTTCTTCTCTTGCTCATACGCCTTTTTCTCAGCATCGTATCGTGAAGTGTACGGCTGTGACGTTGGAGGTTGCTTTGTATTTGTCAAAACAGAAAAGTGCAGTGATGTGTCAATCACTCTTTTAAATTGTGTGTATTTTGGTGTTTTTAGTTTGAAGGAATTAAAATAAGTTGTTGCCTTTTGCGCATCGTCTCCAATAAAACCAAGCAAATAGTAACTTTCGTCTTTTATAACTGTTTTTAGATAGATTTTTTTCTGTGTGATGCTATCCAATATCGCAGACGATTCATAACTTTTGTAGGCATACTCTACAAACTTGCCATCTATTTTTTCAATGTCTAATTTCTTATAAAAATTATCGTGAATGTATGCTGCTTCAAAGGCATCTTCTTCAATATATCCAATATCGTTATTAAAAACTTCCTTAAAAAAGTAATATTCGTTTTCAACGGCGGCTTGTAACAGCTTATTCCCTACATTTTTTGTATTGTCCGAAATGAAATTTGCAGGAAACAAAAATTCATATTTGTTATACTTTGATGTGTAGGTTTTCAATGCTGATGAAGGTTTGCTAAACTGAATAGAGCCAAAAATTTCCTGTTCGTATTGCAGGACAAAATCTTTTTTTCCTCCAAATTTGATGATAATCATTTCCAGAGGTGTTTTGTAAATATGATACTTTTGATAATCGCCTTTTTTAGTTTTGTTCACAATGCTAAATCCAGGAAATGGTGTTGTAAGTGATTCTTTAGAAATAATGTCGCCCGGAATATCTTCGTATAATAATGGATCAATTTCTTCCAGTGTAATTTTTTCCTCGTTTGGAAACTGATCGTAGGTATTTAATCGTGTAATGGTTAAATATGCACCGTTGGTCATGTCGGGCGCGAGGTAAAACTTTTGTTCTTTATACACAAATTCTCGTAGCTCATCAAACGTTTTGATAGTAATAAAACCATCTGGTGTACTGTAGGTATTCAGATACGGCTGCACATACAAATCTTCTAACTCTACTTTGGCTTTCAGTGCATAATCCGTTTGTTTGGATGTCAACGCTTTTATTGTATAACCGCGATCGCGCAACATTTGCAGCATGCCTTTTTCACCTGCCAAATGCGCAGCACCAACTCCTGCAAACACTGTTTTATGTTGCATCAATGAGTCCATCACCTGCACCATATTTTCATTGCGCTTGTACAACATGTGTTCGCGATAAAAATTTGTATTTACGGCGGCGCCAATGGAATCGAGTAGGGCAATATTTCGATCTCGGTACGCATCTTCTTGAACTGTGTAGCGATTTTGATCTTTAAACATCTTCTGAACCCACTCATCAGGCTTTTTCTTCAAAATATTATACGCAGCACGCGAAGTTAAATACCGTGATTCTTTGATGTTTTCCAGACTTATAATGGGTTTATTGTTCTTTTTACCAGCTTGATAAATAAACATGTCCAAGTAAGTTTCTTCTTCAAAGTCGTCCGCGCCAGCTTGTTTTCGGTACAGATAACCGTTGATAATCCGATTGTCAAATCGGATAATGCGGCGTACAGCTTCTTTCTTAGAAAAACGGGGATTAAAATTTCGATTGTAAAAATTCTCGCCGCCGTAGCTTCGAGGCGATTCCTCAGACATTTCTTCATAATTATGCGCCAGCCATGTAGTAGGGTCAGATTCTAACGCTACAGTTTCGGCTGCTGCCAACGCTTTAAAAAATACATCGTCCAATCGAAAAGCAACTTTCTTGCTTACATGCATCGTTCCGTACAAATACGATGATTTTTCCATGCCATTTCCAGAGATTTCCCAAAGAAGACTTTGTTTATCTTCTTGAGCGACCAACACAGCAGTACAGCACAGAAATAAAAGTGAAATATATAATCGCATACAAATTAGGTAGAAAAATTAATGGTATCGTGTTATCGGTAAAATGTCAACTAATGTACTAAAGATATGAATTCTTTCATGTTAATGGAATCATAATGCGCAAAAATGCCTTTTAAATGAGTATATAAAGTGTCTTTTGTTGAAGTAATTTAAATTTTTTCTTCTGGCTGCAAATTAGATCTTATTTCGCCC
>JBCCLS010000481.1:0-3484 GCA_039026835.1 Bacteroidota bacterium
CTTGAAAAAGACGAAGAAGTTGAATTGAAAGAAAAATTATTCAGCGAATTTCAAGTGAAAAGTGAGCGTATTCATACCATGAATCAGCTGTTGAAAGCCTACACACTTTTTGAAAAAGATGTGGAATATGTGGTAATGGACAACAAGGTGAAAATCGTTGATGAGCAAACAGGTCGTATCATGGACGGTCGTCGTTATTCTGACGGATTGCACCAAGCGATTGAAGCCAAAGAAAATGTAAAGATTGAAGACGCGACGCAAACATTCGCTACGATTACCTTACAGAACTACTTTAGAATGTATCGCAAACTATCTGGAATGACAGGTACGGCGATTACAGAAGCAGGTGAATTATGGGAAATCTACAAATTGGATGTGGTGGAAATTCCAACAAACCGTCCAATTGCACGTCATGACAGAGAAGATTTAATCTATAAAACCAAGCGTGAAAAATACAATGCATTGATTGACGAAGTTACACAACTTTCAAAACAAGGAAGACCTGTATTGATTGGTACTACTTCGGTTGAAATCTCGGAATTGTTGGGAAGAATGTTGTCTATCCGTAAAATTCCACACAATGTATTGAACGCGAAATTGCACCAACGAGAAGCAGATATTGTTGCCGAAGCAGGTCGTGCCGGACAAGTTACAATTGCAACCAACATGGCAGGTCGTGGAACGGATATTAAGTTGAGCGACGAAGTAAAAGCTGCTGGTGGATTGGCAATTATTGGTACAGAACGCCACGATTCTCGTCGTGTCGATCGTCAGTTACGCGGTCGTTCAGGTCGTCAAGGAGATCCAGGAAGTTCACAATTTTATGTGTCTTTGGAAGATAACTTAATGCGTTTATTCGGTTCAGATCGAGTGGCAAAAATGATGGATAGATTAGGATTGAAAGAAGGTGAAGTGATTCAGCATTCCATGATGACCAAATCTATTGAACGTGCACAGAAAAAAGTAGAAGAAAATAACTTCGGAATTCGTAAGCGTTTGTTAGAATATGATGATGTGATGAATGCGCAACGTGAAGTGGTGTACAAACGTCGTCGTCACGCATTGCACGGAGAGCGTTTAAAAGTGGATATTTCGAATATGGTATATGATACAGTAGAAATCATCACACAGACAAATCAAGCTGCTAGCGACTTTAAAAACTTTGAATTTGAGTTAATTCGCTACTTCTCTATTCCAAGTCCAATTAGTGAAGAACAATTTACGTCGTTGACGGAAGAAGAAATCATTGGGAAAGTTTATACAGCTGCTTTTAAGAATTACAATGAGAAAATGGAATTGAATGCCGAAATGGTATTTCCAGTGATCAAGCAAGTGTATGAAAATCCTGAAAACAAATACGAGCGTATTGTCGTAAAGTTTACAGATGGCACCAAGGACTTAAATGTAATTAGTGACTTAAAAGAAGCCTACGACTCGCAAGGAAAGCAATTGGTAAATGACTTTGAGAAGAATATTTCGTTAGCGATTATTGATGATGCGTGGAAAACGCACTTGCGTAAGATGGACGAATTAAAGCAATCAGTTCAGTTAGCTGTGCACGAGCAAAAAGATCCGTTATTGATCTACAAGTTTGAAGCGTTTGAATTGTTTAAAGAAGTAATTGATAAGGTAAATCGTGAAATTCTTTCGTTCTTATTCAAAGGAGAATTAGCCGATAACAATCCAGATCGTGTTCGTGAAGCACGCGAACAACGTCGCAGAAAGGAAAATTACACTACCTCCAAAGAAGAAGTATTAAACAGTGATGAAAAAGAAGCGGCACAACGCGCTGCAATGCAACAATCACAACAACGTCCACAAGTGACTGAAACAATTGTTCGCGACAAGCCAAAAATTGGTCGTAACGAACGTGTCACGATCAAAAATGTGATGACAGGCGAAAACAAAACGGTAAAATACAAACAAGCCGAACCATTGATCACCAAAGGACAATGGGTTTTAGTGGAAGATTAATTTGTATTTTCAGAAATAGCTATAAAAACTCTCATGGAAACATGAGAGTTTTTTGTATAACAGGTTCTAAATTGCAAAAACTTTGCAATTGTGTAAGAATATTGTAGCTTTAAAACTCAAATACATACATTTAAAAACGCAACAATAATTACTTGGATTACAATTTTCAAATAAGAGGTGTTATTTTTGGAAGCCTATATCCAAAAAAAATTCATATTCATGTTGGCTATGGTATTGGTATGATAGATGGTGGTAGTTTGTTGATGGTAGATAGAGATATAGTTCCTCCAAATTGTAGAATGCCCAACACACTAGTTTGGGTCATGGGTAAAGGTAATCCATATGAAAATATAACCATTAAGAAAATGAACTATGCAGAAGCTTTGGAGAATCCCATAGAAATATATATTGGTACAGCTGAATAAATACGAACGTATCTATATACAAACTACAATATTTTTAACATCAATGACCAAAGAACAGGAAATACTATGGAATGCAATAAAAGCTTTTCAACTAGACGATTCTACATCTAAATTTACATTTACAGACAGGCTTGCCCGTGAGAATGGTTGGAAGTACGAATATGCCGTTCGGGTCATTCATGAATACAGAAAGTTTATGTTTTTGATTTGTGTTTCCACACATCCACTAACACCTTCTGATCAAGTGGATCAAGTTTGGCATTTACATCTAGTATACACACGATCATATTGGATAGAATTTTGCCAAAACACCTTAGGCAGAGAAATTCATCACGGTCCTACAAAAGGCGGTATGAGTGAGAAAGAAAAATTCAATAATTGGTATGAAAAAACAAAGGAATTATATGTAACTTTTTTTGATAAAAATCCACCAACAGACATATGGCCATCTTCTAAAATCAGATTTGGAGAAAAAAATTTTAGAAGAGTCAACTTACACCGAAACTGGATATTCCCAAAGTTTAAAAAAATATGATAAAAGAATTAACCGATTTATCTCCCGCAGAAGTCTTACTTATTGAAAACCCTGACGTCAAAATTGACACGCTAGCTAGGGTTACTTTTTTTGATTTACTACTAAAAGAAACCTTAGAAATAATACCGAATCCAAAAGCAACAACCGAAGAAAAGAAAAATCCTATTATTAAAATTGGTAAAGCATATAATTCGTATCAGCCTTTAAAGCATGAAACTATATTTCTTTCAATATTTTCAAAAGATAATATGCTACAAATCAGTCTTTCAAGCCTTTTAAAAACTGCCTTTGAAAAGGTTAAAAATAGCGAACACTATAAATTAAAATATGTATATACTGATGAACGCATGAGCACTTATTTTAAATCAAACTTTTTTCAAAAATTATTAGGAATTAGAGTAATGACAAAGGAAGGAATACATGCACAAAACGAAATTAAGAGAGCGCTCAGACGTATTAAAATAAATGCTAGTAGAAAGACCAAAAATGCTGTAGAGCTTTTAGTAGCAATCCGAGGAAATATTGTATTAATTCCTAAAATTCCAGCTGA
>JBCCLS010000482.1:0-3484 GCA_039026835.1 Bacteroidota bacterium
CAGTGGTTTTTCGAAAGATGAATTTGATGATATGGTAGCGTTGTTACACACACTTTTACAAGAATAATCTAAACATGAATCTCGAAACTATTAAAAAGCGATTGCAATCAAAAAACATCTTTTTTGCAACAGACACTTTATTTGATACTCCTGCTATTATTGGATATGACAAACAATTTCGTTGGAGTTGGATGGCAACACAATTGAATACGTTTTACATTGCGTATGACTTTAAAGATGCCTCAATTACTGAAAAAACGATTGCATCTGTCATGAAACAAGCTTTTGACTACAGTAGTAAAAATTACAAAGGTTGGCCTAGAGGGTTTCAATCGGCCGTTGGTGTGGTAAGTATTCTACTTTCAGAAAATGTTACCGAAGAAGCCAAACTGTATTGCAAAAAGCTAAAATCGGGTAAAAAGTGGGCTGGATTTGCTATTCCGGTCGTTATAGATACAACGACCAAAGAAGTTTATTTTTTTGATAAAAAACCCATGTGGGGACGCATTTATTTTCCGTATTTCCAACGAATGATTCAAGAACTTACAATCTAAATCTGTTTATTAATGACATATCAAATTCCTGTATTATCCTTACAAAAACTATATATGTGTGTCTTACTTTCAGTAGGAATGTCACTCGTATTGATGCTAATCATCACCTTTAATTTATCGTATGTTTTCCCTGTAAAAAGTGAAGAAATCATTTTTGTTTTTACCATGATTTGTATTGTGCTTCCCGCTTTTATTGTGATGAATAGAATTGAGGAAAAAATCACAAAGCACATTGAAATACAACTACATACAGATGCAATTCTGATCGAAGATCAACCAAAAATTCTGACCGAAAACATCAAAAACTATAAAATTGAACGATTGGCAAAGAATTATCCTGCATTGATCATTTATGACGAAGATGATACTAAGTATGTAATTCGTTGCGCTGAAAAGTACAATGGTAATTTTGAAAAATTGACAAATCACCTTCAAAAATTACTCAATACAGAAGCACAACAAATAGCCGACAACTAAGATTAAGATTTTACTACTTGCAACTTCGCAAAACGGAGCAAAAGTTTCTTAATTCCACCTACCTGAAATTTGATTTCGGCTTTTTTATCGCCACCGACACCTTCCAAACGTAGAATTTCTCCACGACCAAATCGAGAGTGCTCTACAATGGTTCCAGGCAACAAATTTTCATCTAACAAACTGCCACTTGGTGGTCCGCTTGGAGAAGATTGTGGTTTTATTTTTCGAAGTTTCCGAATTTGTTCAGGCGTAGGATTTCCCACAATTGGCGGACGACCTGCTTTGGGTTTTTGCAATCGTAATTTGCTCTTATCTACTTCTCCGAAAATATCATTATCAATCAACGGTTTGAAACGATAATTATCAATTGGTGTGATGTAATCTAAATATACATCATCTATTTCTTCAATAAAACGACTCGGTTCGGCATCAATAAGTTTTCCCCAACGGTAACGACTTTGCGTATAGGTCAAATACGCTTGTTTTTCGGCACGTGTCAACGCTACATAAAACAATCGGCGTTCTTCTTCCAAATCACTTCGTGTGTTGATACTCATTCCTGACGGAAACAAATCTTCTTCCATTCCGACAATGTACACATATGGAAATTCCAATCCTTTCGCTAAGTGAATCGTCATCAAAGCCACACGATCGTCGTCGCCTTTGTCATTGTCCATATCAGTTGCCAGTGCTACATCTTCCAGAAACTCTGTCAACGCGCCTGTGGCATCTGCTACTTCTACCTGACCTTCTACAAAATCTTTGATACCATTGAGCAATTCCTCAATATTTTCAATTCGTGCAATTCCTTCAGGTGTACCGTCTTTTTTGAGTTCTTGTACCAACCCCGTTTTTTTAGTCACATGTTCCGTAAGTTCGTAGGCGTTAGAACCTTCGTTCATGACTTGAAAACTACGAATCATGGTGACAAAATTTTCTAGCTTGGTGACAGTTCCTTTGTTAATTTTTAGATCAATTTTGGAAATATTTTCCATCACTTCAAACATGGAACGTCCGTAATGCTTGGCCGCAACCACCAATTTGTCAACCGTAGTTTGTCCGATATTACGCTTTGGATAGTTGATGACACGTTTGAGACTTTCTTCATCTTTTGGATTGACAATTAAGCGTAAATATGCTAATACATCTTTGATTTCTTTTCGTTGATAGAATGATAATCCACCATAAATTCGATACGGAATGTCACGCTTGCGCAATGCATCTTCCATTGCTCTTGATTGTGCATTGGTACGATACAGAATGGCAAAGTCTCCATTTGGCAATTGTTCGCGCATTTTGGTTTCAAAAATAGAACCGGCTACAAAACGACCTTCTTCTCCATCCGTAATACTGCGATTGACTTTTATTTTGGGGCCTTCTTCGTTGGCTGTCCAAATGACTTTATCTAGTCGTGTTTTGTTATGTTCAATGACGGAATTGGCAGCTTCTACGATGTTTTTGGTGGAACGGTAATTTTGTTCCAAACGATACATCGACACATCGTCATAATCTTTTTGAAAGTTGAGAATGTTGTTGATATTCGCACCACGAAACGCATAAATACTCTGCGAATCATCTCCCACAACACAAATATTCTGAAAACGATCTGCCAAAGCTTTTACAATTAGATATTGCGAGTGATTGGTATCTTGATACTCATCTACCAAAATATAGCGAAAACGGTCTTGATATTTGGCTAAGACATCAGGGAAACGATTGAGCAATTCATTCGTTCGCAACAATAAATCATCAAAATCCATCGCGCCGGCTTTAAAACAACGATCTACATATTCTTTATAGATTTCGCCCAAACGTGGTCGTTTTGCCATGGCATCGGCTTCCACCAATTCGGGATTATTAAAATATGCTCTAACGGTGATTAAACTGTTTTTGAAAGACGAAATACGCGATCGTACTTGTTTGTATTTATAAATATCTTTATCAAGCTGCATTTCCTTGATGATAGAGCGAATCAATCGTTCGGAATCTTGCGTATCATAGATTGTAAAGTTACTTGGATAGCCTAATTTATCGGCTTCAAAACGTAAAATTTTAGCAAAAATAGAATGGAATGTTCCCATCCACAGATTTTTTGCTTCGCTTCCGCCTACAATTCGCGCAATACGCGCTTTCATTTCCCGAGCGGCTTTGTTGGTAAAGGTCAACGCTAAAATATTAAACGAATCGACACCTTCACTCATCAAATACGCAATGCGATACGTAAGTACTCTCGTTTTTCCAGAACCTGCGCCTGCAATCACCATCAATGCTCCATCTTTGTGTACGGTTGGTGCTCTTTGTGCCTCATTTAGCTGCGCAATATAGTGTTGAATATCTTGCTCCATAATTAGTTCAAAAATAAAACACTCGTTCCGCTATTACAATAGTTCTTTTTGAAAGTTATGCACTTTTTATTGTTAGCTATACTGGTGTTGGGTGAAATTACTTTTTCA
>JBCCLS010000483.1:0-3483 GCA_039026835.1 Bacteroidota bacterium
GGACTTGTATGA
Organism: Bacteroidota bacterium; assembly: GCA_039026835.1. Lineage (GTDB taxonomy): Bacteria > Bacteroidota > Bacteroidia > Flavobacteriales > Flavobacteriaceae > Kordia. The sequence continues at coordinate 13 of JBCCLS010000483.1, forward strand.
CTTAACTTGGTTTACTTTTTTTCACCACGAATACACGAATTGTTTTTTTGTTGATTCGTTCTTTGAAACTTCTCAATACTCAATACTAATAGCTTAATTCTAATAAGAAACGTAACACGAATTCATGATATTTTCTTATTAGAATTAAGCTATTAGTATTGAGTATTGAGAAGTTTCAAAGAACGAATCAACAAAAAAACAATTCGTGTATTCGTGGTGAAAAAAAGTAAACCAAGTTAAGTCATACAAGTCCAAATAATGCCAAACCAACCAATACCACCAAAAGAAAACCTCCTTATTTTTGATATCGATGGAACGCTACTTGATAGTGAACATGTCCACCAAAAAGGTTTTGTCAAAGCATTACATAGTATTGGAGTAGAAGTTGTCAATACTGATTGGGAAAGTTACGAACATTTAACCGATAGTTTCATTGCAAAACAAAGCTACGAACGTTATGTTAATCGTAGATTTTCTGATGACGTATTGCAACAATTTGAGACAGCATTTTTAAAAAAAATTAAAGATTGCCAAGTAGCGGAAATTGCAGGCGCTAATCGTTTTTTACAATACATTCTTTCAGAAACCAACTATGCCATCTGTTTCGCAACAGGTTCATTGCTGTTACCCGCGAAGCTGAAACTGAATCGTGCAGGAATTATATACAATCCATCGTTGTTGGAAGCTTCCAATCAGTATGTTACTCGAGAAGAAATTGTCAAAGCTGCTATTGCAAAAGCAAAAAAATACTTTGAGGTGACAAACTTCAACAGAATCATTTCGCTAGGCGATGGAATTTGGGATGCGAAAACCGCTATCAATCTAGGCATTGAATTCATTGGAATTGGTGAAGGAAACAAAGAAAAATTACAAAAGTATGGCGTTACACATCATTATGTTAATTTTGATGTGTTTGACGTGAAACTATTGTAATTCGCACAATAAAACAGTAAATTACAACAAATTAGACGTTCACTCATTCGAGAAAGAAGTTTACTCAATAGTAATTTCACAAGCGTATAGTTCTGACTATATTTATAATATAATAAAGGAGCATCACAATACAATACTATGTATTGCGTTCGAAAGAAATTAATTTTTAAAAAGAAACAGATGAAAAAATATGTAACATTTACACAAAAAGGATGGTATGTTGCCATTTTATTGATGGCGATATTTGCGTTCAATCCTATGTATGGACAATCTGGAAATACGACTGCACAAAAAGGACGTATTATCAAAGGGACGGTTAGTGATTTGAAAGGTCCGTTAGTAGGTGCCAATGTCATTTTAAAAGGAGAAAATCAAGGTGCGGTGACTAATAGCAAAGGAGAATTTACCTTTCCTGTGGTACTAGAAACAGGTGATGTGTTGGTTATTAGCTTTTTAGGGTACGAATCTATTGAATATAAAATTAGAGAAAACACCAACTTTGTAAAAGCAGTATTGTCGGATGAAGTAATCGAATTTATGGGTGCCGTAAATACCAACAAACGATACAAATCCAAACGAAAAAATTAACCGTATTTGTACAAATACTGTAGTTGCATGCGCGTATTTATACATTACATATTCTTGTTCATCTTTGTATTTCAGTCTACTGCGCAAATCTCAGATTTTAAAGATATTTCCTTTGAAAAAGCCGATGAGATTGCCTTGAAATACAAAGATGAAACATTACACAATCTCCCCAATTTAGTATACAAACTTACTTCACAATTAGACACAGATGTAGAACGCTTCCGCGCGATTTTTAAATGGGTTTGCAGTAATATTGCTAATGATTATAAATTGTACAAGCGCAACAAACGCAAGCGACAACGGTTTAAAAACGATACTGTCAGACTAAATGCGTGGAATACTAAATTTCAAAAAATTGTTTTTCGAAAGCTGCTAAGTAATCGATCGACTATCTGTACGGGATATGCATATTTGGTGCAGGAGTTGGCAAACTTGGCTGATATTGACTGTGAAATGATTCACGGATATGGCAGAACGAGTACGATCAATTTAAAGACTTTAGATGCGCCAAATCATTCGTGGAATGCCGTAAAACTTAATGGAAAATGGTATTTGTGCGATCCTACTTGGGCAAGCGGAAATCCTGATCCTGAAACCTATCAATTTCAATTTGACTTTAACAGTGGATTTTTTCTATCTGATCCGAAAATCTTTGCGATCAATCATCATCCGATAGATAAAAAATGGTTTTTGTTAGAAGGAGAAACACCTTCTTTTCAAGATTTTATGGAAGCGCCAATAATCTACAACAAAGCGTATGTGTATTTTAGCAATCATAATCATCCACAAAAAATGCACAATGCTGTGCAACGAAACAGAGCGATTAACTTTACATTGGAGCTTCAAAAAGAAATTGTGAAAGATGATGTCAATTTAATTGTGGAAAGCAGTTTTAGAGAGCGAAAAATTTTCCCAGAACAGGTGTCTATTCAAAACAAATCTCTCAGTATAGATTATGCGTTTGAGTTTGCAGGATTTTATGATGTACACTTGTATATTAAGGACGATTTAATTGCTACATACACAGTTGAGGTAACGCGATAAACTGTCTTAAGTCCTAAAATTGTGAGATTTAGAACGCAATAAGAAAAATCAATTTAAACATAGTCAAAACAAATACCACGGATGTAAGTTTTGGAAAAATATTTGACTAATATTGCATAATATTCAATAAAAAAGTAAAATCAAAAATATATAGTTATGGCATTAGAAATCACAGATGCAAATTTTGAAGAAGTAGTATTAAAAAGCGATAAGCCAGTTTTGGTTGATTTTTGGGCTGCTTGGTGTGGACCTTGTAGAATGTTAGGTCCAGTTGTAGAACAAATTGCTGGCGAATATGAAGGAAAAGCTGTTGTTGGAAAATTAGACGTAGATGCAAACCAAGATTACGCTTCTCAGTTTGGTGTACGTAACATTCCTACAGTATTGGTTTTTCAAAATGGAGAATTGGTAGGTCGCCAAGTAGGAGTCGCACCAAAAAGTACATACACAGACGTATTAGATAATTTATTATAATACATAAATTCAATAAAAAAAAACAGAAAGGTTTAGCAATATGCTAAGCCTTTTTTGTGTTCAGTACTTTTGGAATGATCTGAAGATCTTTTATGTTGAATGCATGTTAGTTTAATGTAAATCCGAGATAAAACACAACAGTGGCTTCATCTTTTCCGCAGTGTAGTAGTAGTTTTTCGTTAAAAATTTCTGAAGCCATGGAAATCGCAGATTCATGAGCTCCAACAAAGAAAAATAGAAAAGCCGTGAACTAAAAATTTAGAAAAAATCATACGGTTTTGGTTTTTCTCCTAAAAGAAAAAGCAAAAACACCTCTGGAAATCAAAGATTCATGAGTTCCTTAATTTAAAATAGAAAACTTACGAACTAAAAGCGCACTTTCTTTTGTTGAAGCCTGTGCTGAACTTGATTCAGTATTCTTTGTGCGAGCAA
>JBCCLS010000484.1:0-3482 GCA_039026835.1 Bacteroidota bacterium
ATGAATTTCGTCAAACCGAACTTGATTCGGTTTCTCATAAAGATTTATAATCAGAATGATGAGATTCTGGATCAAGTCCAGAATGACGTTTCCACAAGTTTTCAGACAGTCTTTTATACTAATATATAATGTAGTCTTCTTCTAGTAATAGGTAAAGCGTCTTACTTTTGAAATATATTTTGCCAATCGGATCACTTGGTGCGAATAGCCATATTCGTTATCATACCATACATATAAGATGATATTTTTTCCACCTTCGCGCACAATTGTTGCTTTGCTATCAAAAATTGAAGGCGCTGAAGAACCTACAATATCTGAAGAAACCAATTCATCATTCAATTCATATTTGATTTGTTCTACCAAATCGCCTTCCAAAGCATACTTTTTTAAAATTGTATTGACACCTTCCAATGAAGTTGCGTTTTCAACTTCTAAGTTCAAAATAGCCAATGAACCGTTAGGTACAGGCACACGAATGGCGTTTGATGTTAGTTTTCCTTCCAATGCAGGCAATGCTTTAGAAACTGCTTTCCCAGCACCAGTTTCCGTAATGACCATGTTTAAGGCAGCAGCTCTACCACGACGGTATTTTTTGTGCATATTGTCAACCAAATTCTGATCATTTGTATAAGCGTGAATGGTTTCCAGATGTCCATGACGCAATCCAAAAGAATCTTCTATTACTTTTAAAATAGGCGTGATGGCATTGGTTGTACAAGAAGCTGCTGACCAAACGTTTACTTCGTCTGGATTATGTTCTTTATGATTAACTCCGTGTACAATATTTGGAACACCTTTTCCAGGCGCTGTCAATAACACTTTGTCAGCACCATTTGGAACTAAGTGTCTCTCCAACGCTTCTTTATCTCTAAAAGCACCTGTATTGTCTATAATTAAAGCATCGTTGATTCCATATGTTGTGTAATCAATTTCTTCTGGCGCATTTGCAGAAATAATATGTACAGTTGTTCCATTGATGATTAATGCAGAATTTTTCACATCTACACCAACCGTTCCAGGGAAATCGCCATGAACAGAATCGTTGCGTAATAAAGAAGCTCTTTTTTCCAAAACAGTTTCATTAATTTGTCCTCTAGTGACGATTGCACGTAAACGGAGTTGACTTCCGCGACCTGTGCGAACCATCAATTCTCTAGCTAACAATCGACCAATTCGCCCAAAACCATATAATACCACATCTTTTGGTGTAATATCAGATGATTTTTTAGCGTCGTTTAACTTGTCAATCACAAATGAAGTTGCATTTGCATATTGATTGTCTTCCAAGTGATATTCGTAGGTTAATTTTCCAATATCAATTTTGGAAGGTGGAAGATCAATTTTTGCAATGGCTTGCGCAATTTCTACCGTGTCAAAAATTGAGATGGGTTTTTGTACAAATTGACCTGCATATTCGTGAAGATTCAAAATTTCACTCACATTTCTGTCAATTAGTTGATTTCTAAAAAGAACAAGTTCAATAGATTTATCGTACCATAAATCGCTTACATTCTTGATGAATTCAACAGTAGCGCGGCGTCTATCTGCCTGAAAGGTGAGTTCCTTTTCGTAAATTTCATTAAAACTCATAAGCTTGTGTTTGTGTAGTTGTGTTTTACAAATTTTGCGCAAAAGTATACAATTTCAAACGTTTTCGTACATAAATAAAAAGTTTTTTTAATAGGAATGTGTGGTTGACAAAAGTTAGGAAATCAAACTTAACAGCGAAAGCTTTCGCCTAAAGGTGTCATCTGAAAAACCTAGTATTTAAAGCGTAAGAAATAAAGACCTTGAACACTAATGAAAAAAAAGAGAAATAAACGGAAAGTTGAATTTGCAAAAATCCCAAGTTGCAATTTTAAACACGTCTGGAATTGTAGGAGGGAAAACAGCGTATTGTATCACAAGAGATCCTATGTGTTGAAGATGTTTCTTTGTGGTATGTTACACAGATGCACTTTGTTAAGAGATTGAAAATTTAGTACTTGCCGATAGCTCTAATATTACTTGTGAATCATCTCCAACCTTCTGTTGTTAACATAAAAAAAGCGAGGCACTTTAAAAGGTGTCTCGCTTTTCAACTATATATAGATGGCACTTTTTTATCTATTGTAGATAAAACGCTCGAGTTGTCCTTCAGTATTTGCAAAGGTTAAGGTGCGGATCTCGTCTTCACCATATTCCTCAATAAAGCTTTGCAATCCTTTTGCAGATTGAACTTTCATGCCATTGACTTTCAATAAAACATACCCTGGAATGATTCCTGTATCGCTAAAGCTACCTGAACTTTTGGTCACTAACAATCCATATTCTAAATCATATCTTGCTGCTTCGCTAGGACTCATACTTTGTAACTGCATATCTTTCAACTCAACAGTCACTGGCATTTCTTTTGTCAACGAAACCGGGAACGTTTTGTAGTTACTATTGCGTAATACGGTAACATTAATTACATCTCCTGGACGCTTTGAACTTAAATAGCCAGATAAATCTGAAAATTTAGAAATTGTTACATCATCTAATTTTTTAATAATATCGCCGCTTTCAATGCCTGCCAAACCAGCTCCAGATTTTTCATCGACATCAATTACATACACACCATCAACTTCGTTCAAACCATTTTCAATAGCATATTTTGAGTTTCTTGCCAGTGGATAAATTCCTAATAATCCTTTCTGTACATCCCCAAATTCTAGCAAATCAGCTACAATTTTTTGTGCAATGTTACTTGGTACTGCAAATGAATATCCAATATATGAACCTGTTTGTGAGGTGATAGCTGTATTAATTCCGATCAGTTCACCATCTGTATTCACCAACGCTCCACCTGAATTTCCTGGATTTACCGCTGCATCTGTTTGTATGAAAGATTGTCGTAAGTTATCGCCTTCATCCAAGTCTCTTCCTTTGGCACTAATGATACCTGCGGTTACGGTAGAAGTTAAATTAAACGGATTTCCAACCGCCAACACCCACTCACCAATTTTTGCATTATCTGAATTCCCAAAAGAGATGTATGGCAATTCTTCATCTGCTTCAATCTTTAACAATGCAATATCCATGCTTGGATCAGCTCCAATGAGCTTGGCTACATAGTTTTTATTATTATTTAAAGTGACCTGAATTTCGTTGGAACCTTTGATTACGTGATTGTTGGTAACTATATGTCCGTCGGGCGTAATAATTACACCAGAACCGGTTCCAATTTGAGTTTGTTGTCTTGTGCGTCCATTGTATAAATCCCAAATACTTCTCGGTGCATTTGTTGTAATTTTATTCTTAACGTGTACAACGGCATGTACTGTTTTTTCTGCTGCGATGGTAAAATCAATTCCGGCTGTAGCGGCATCCGCTTTTGTTTTTTCAGCAGTTTTGTTAGTTAGTAAATTTGTAGGAATGTAAGATGATTTTTCAAAAACTGAAGCTTGTTCAACTTTTTCAGGGGATTCTGAAAAAAATTTATAAGCTCCAATACTAATCAC
>JBCCLS010000485.1:0-3472 GCA_039026835.1 Bacteroidota bacterium
ATAATATTGAAATCAAAGTTGAATCTGAAACATAAAAAATAATTCATGTATTAGTGGTAAAAAATAAAGAGGAAATCACTTGCTTTTATAATAGAAATCGAAGTGACGCTCGCAATTCATAACTTAAAAAGAAAGTTTCAAACAATACAGAAATAGTGTAACGAAAAAAACCAAGACCTAACACCCAAGACCCAAAACCTAAAAATCAAAGTTTCTTCGCTTCTTCCCAAAAAACGTCCATTTCTGCTAAAGTCATATCGGCGAGTTTTTTGTTAAGTCCAGCAGCTTTTGATTCTAGATATTGAAAGCGCTTGATGAATTTTTTGTTCGTTTGTTCCAGTGCATTCTCCGGATTGATTTTGAGGAAACGCGCATAATTGATCATGGAAAACATGACATCGCCAAACTCAGATTCCATTCCTTGTTGATCGCCTTTGGCAACTTCGTCTTGGAATTCAGACAATTCTTCTTGTAACTTTTCCCAAACCTGATTGGGTTCTTCCCAATCAAATCCGACACCAGCCACTTTATCTTGAATACGATTCGCTTTCACCAATGCTGGCAAACTCTTCGGCACACCTTCTAACACGGATTTTTTTCCTTCTTTGAGTTTTAAATTCTCCCAATTACGCTTTACCTCTTCTTCGTCACTCACTTCAATATCATCGTAAATATGCGGATGACGACTGATGAGTTTTTCACAGATTTCATTCGCAACATCAGCCATATCAAAATCATTCGTTTCGCTTCCTATTTTTGCATAAAATACAATATGTAATAGCAAATCGCCCAATTCTTTTTTAACTTCATTCAAGTCATTATCCAAAATGGCATCGCCCAATTCATAGGTTTCTTCGATGGTTAAATGACGTAAACTTTGTAGGGTTTGCTTGCGATCCCACGGACACTGCTCACGCAATTCATCCATAATGGTTAACAAACGGTCAAAGGCGGCTAATTGTGCTTTTCTGGAGTTCATAGGTTGTAATCTATAAGAATAGCAAAGCTACATATTTAATATGAGTTCTTTCCAATACCATTTTATAAATAAAATTAATCAAAAGCTATTCTTCCTCTTGTGCTGCTATGATAGCGTCGAGTTCTTCAATTTTTTGGATCACTTCGACTACTTTAGCATCAACTGTATTGGTGGCTTTCAGAATAGAATAGAGACCAAATAAATTCAATGGAATGTAAAAGACGAGCGTCCATCGCACCCACGTATATTCCCAAAAAGAAATACACAAAATAATCGCTATCAGCGTACGTATTGCCCAGCCTATTAGTTTTCGTAGCCTATATTGCTTTGACAGTTTGGCAATTGATTCATAATCGGGCTCATCTTGAGTTTCATATTCAACTGTGTATTCTATGCCATCTTCCATGCTTATGATTTAAAATATGGTGTAACAAATGTACAATGGAATTTTCATTTTTAGAACTATTCTACGCTATGTTTCATTGGAGAACGCTCGCAATAATTGTACTTTTATTGTACCTAAAACACACAACATGAAATCGTCTATCATTCAATTATTTGACCGAGAAATTGACCGACTTTCTTCTGAAATTGAACAATACCAAAACGAAACTGCCTTATGGATGGTTACAAAAGAGATCTCCAATTGTGCTGGAAACTTGTGCTTGCATTTGGTGGGAAACTTGAATCATTTTATTGGTAGACATCTTGGACATACAGACTATATCCGCCAACGCGATTTGGAATTCAGCACGAAAAATGTTCCCAAAGCTACCTTACTTTCCGAAGTGGCGAATGTAAAAGAAATTGTACTCACAGCGTTACAAAATTTCCCCGAAGAAAAACTCCAAGAAAATTATCCTATAGAAAAAAATGGAGAAATCTTAACCAATGAGTTTATGTTACTGCATTTATTTTGGCATTTGAGTTATCATGTGGGGCAGATTAATTATCATAGGAGATTGTTGGATAGTTAGACGCTGTTTTGTCAAATCGAATACACAAAAAATCTAGCAAGTCATCAAAGCGGTATTTAAATCCTTTCAAAATCTTGGCACACTTTATGCCACTACAACCCAAATAACATACGGATTCGAGCCAATGCTCAAAACTATTCCGTATTTTTGAACATAAACTTAAGAAAAATGAAAAAAACACTAATCGCACTTTGTATGCTGTTTGTAGCTGTATTCACTGTGCAAGCACAAGACGATGATGCAGCCGAACAGCAAGCGATTGCACTAGAATTGAGTCAGATTGAATTAGACATTAAAGTTGATCAATCAATTTTTACAAAAATGTCTACAAATATGTACATTTCTCAAGCGCCAAAAGCTATGATTATGGGCATGGTTGTTCCAGAAACATATGAAAATGCCAAAAGCAAACTAGATTCCAGTTTACCACCAGAATTTACCGTATCCAACAAAGGAGAAAAAATGATGAATGGCATTCAAGTTTTGTTTATTGAAGGAACTGGCGACACAAAAGACGGCGTTATCAATTGTACCATGTATTGTTTTGAGCGCGATGCGGATACCTGCACCATGTTTATGGGAATGTCGGAAGTTGGTATTGACAAAAAATATACAGACGCAATTGTAGAAGCCGCAAACTCTTTAATTAAAAAGTAATTAGCACACAAACAACATAAAAAAATCCAGCGAAAAGCTGGATTTTTTATTGACTAAACTTTGAAATTTGTGTTACTCTTCTTCGGATGAAGCTTCCGCAGTAAAATCAGTCATTCCTTTGGAATGCAATAAATTATACCACTGAATTACCTTCTTAATATCGCTATGATATACACGATCTTGATCGTAATCTGGTAAAACTTCTGAGAAGTAATTTGTCAATACGTTTTTTGATTCTTTATGATTGATCGAAGTCGCAGCTCCGTTTTCTTTTTGCTTTACTTTTTCTAATACTTCGCCGAGTGGAATTTCTTCCGTGTACGTGTAAATGGCAATCTCAGACAACAAACTTACATTGTGACGTAGACTTACCGAGATTTTTTTTCCATCAGATAAGGACTCAGCCACAAAGCCATTGCGGGTTTGTGTTTTTAATTCATACAATCCTGGTTTTCCAGAAATAGCTAATATTTTTTCTAAACTCATAGTGTATATATTCTACGTAAGGATGGCAAATATACATATTGTAGGTATTCCATCACTTTTTTTAACGTTTTAATTTGGTGAAATTCTATTTGGACAAACCAAAAAGGCACAGTCAAAATAACAAATCGAACTAATCTCGGCAAAGGGCGAAATCTTGTAACTGATTATGCATAATCTTCTTAAGGAAATCTATTTTCTTTCCCAAAAAAAGAGACGTATTACATGCATTGATTAAATGCAACTAACGCATCTTCTTTGCATCAGGAAAGCGCATTTTGTAGTCTACTTTAATGCGTCCGCGCGAAATATTTGCCAATCTTCCTTTTAATAAACGTCGTTTTAGTCCAGATAGTTTATCCGTAAACAAAATTCC
>JBCCLS010000486.1:0-3471 GCA_039026835.1 Bacteroidota bacterium
ATCACTAATACCTTATGAAAACTTCTCAATTCTGATATCTCAATACTAAAAGCAAAGACCTAAAACCCAAGACCCAACACCTAACTACCTTTCGCATAAAAATCTGATTTATGATTTACATTTTCACCATTTTGATAGGTCGTGTAATTAAACCATTCATGAATACAATAGGCGCCCGTTTCTCCTTGTTTGTTAACGGCAATGTATCCAACTTGAAAATCCTTATACTTTGGATTTTTTTTAATGATTCGGTTAACCGCTTCTTCGCAAGCTTCTTGTGGCGATTTTCCTTGTCGCATCAACTCTACAATTAAAAAACTTCCAACAGTCTTCAAAACTTCTTCGCCCATGCCTGTCGCCGTTGCTCCGCCTACTTCATTGTCTACAAATAATCCAGAACCTATAATTGCCGAATCGCCTACGCGACCTTGCATTTTGTACGCCAATCCGCTTGTGGTGCAGGCACCTGCAATATCGCCGTTTTTGTCAATTGCCAACATTCCAATCGTATCGTGATTTTAGATGTTGATAATGGGCTTATATTCTGATTTTTCTTTCCACTTCTCCCATGCCTTCTTAGAAGCTTCTGTCAATAAATTTTCTGGTGTAAATCCACTTTCTATGGCAAATTGTCGCGCGCCATTTCCTGCTAACAACACATGTGGTGTATTTTCCATCACTTTTCTGGCAACAGCAATTGGATGTTTTATATTTTCAATACAAACTACCGCACCATAATCGCCATCCTTATTCATTATGCAAGCATCGAGCGTTACATTTCCATCTCTATCAGGCAAACCACCTTTTCCAACCGATTGATTTTTTTCATCAGCTTCTTCTACCATGACACCTTGCTCCACCGCATCTAAAGCAGAATTTCCAGCTTCCAGCACTTCCCAAGCTTTGGCAGTTGCATTTGGCACATTCCACGTAGCAATGACTACCGGAATAACAGGTTTTGATGATGAATGAGCTTCCTTTTTCTCATCTGAGCAAGCAGTTAATGCAGTCCCAACCGTCAATCCCAAACTCGTTAATGCAGCACTTTGAATAAACTTTCTTCTTTTCATGAATTGTTATTTTAGATGCTGCTTTTCATCTTTTCCAAATTAAATGAATAAAATGAAAAATAGCACATCGTATTTTGACTTCTTTTGATACTATCTTATGCCAATCTCATCTACAAACAACCACGAACGACCATCGTGCTTGTACCCCAAATGCCATTCTGGAAGTTTGCCTACTTTTTTCGCAACAATCTTTACATAACGCGCACTATACCCTTTCATATCAAAAGTTACATTTTTAATATGCGCACCTTCCTTGGGTTTTGTTGCATCAAATTGTTGCATTGGCAATGATTTGTAAAAACGTCTTGGATTATCGCTTACATAACACTCTACTTCGGTTGGGAGAAATATCCAGCTTTTTTGATCTTCTAAAAAGTTCACCTGAATCGTGTTGATTGGTTTTACTTTCCCCAAATCGACCGTCGCAATGACATCTTTGTCAAAATAGCCTTGCCACGTTCCTGTGCGGAAATCTTCTGTTCCCAGAATTCCATCAATCAGTGCGTTGTTTCCACCTGCATTGTATTGGTTGGCATATTCAGTTTCTAGTTTAATCTTTAGATTTGGATCTATTTTAAAGAATTTTGTGGAAATAGTAGCACTTTTCTCTTCTCCTCGTTGCGCATATACATCCAAAAAACTCATTTCAGAAATGGTAAAAGGTTGGGTATATTCTACAAATTCTGGCAATTCCGCTTGCAAAGGATTCATCAGTTTGTAATAGATTTTTGCTTCGTTGTCTATAGTTTGCAATGTGACTTCGGTTTTTTCTTTAAACGCAATGTCACCTTTGGCAATAAATGGCGGCGGTACAATTGGATGGTCTTTGATTTTGGTCACAGGAATATCAGCATCTTGTGTTCCCCAATCAGTCGCTGTATTTGTCATTTCAAATACCAAGCTTCCACCCTTTATAATATCTTCATGATTGATAAATGATTTTGGATGATTCTTCCCATTTAACGTTGCCGATTTGATATATTTATTCGCTTTCGAGACGTTATTCGCCACAATCGTAAAGGTTTTTTCGTTTTCTAGATTGATCGTTGCTTTATCAAATAATGGCGTTCCAATAATATATTCGTTGCTTCCCGGCGTCACTGGATAAAATCCTAGACTGCTCAATACATACCAAGCACTCATTTGTCCACAATCTTCATTTCCAGAAACTCCGTCAGGTTCATTTTTGTATAATGTGGTAAGTATTTGATGTACATATTCCTGCGTTTTTGCAGGTTTGTTGATGAAATTATATAAATATGCCATGTGATGACTCGGCTCATTTCCATGCGCGTATTGCCCAATCAATCCTGTAATATCTGCCTGATTGCGTCCCGAAGTTTCTTGTTTTGCTGTGAATAATTTATCTAATTGCGCTTCCAACTTGTCTTTTCCACCTAACAAATTCACAAAGCCTGAAACATCTTGCGGCACATAAAAACTGTATTGCCACGAATTGGCTTCCGTATAGTTAAAGTTCACCTCATACGGATCAAAAGGTGCAAACCATGTGTTGCGAAAACGTCCGCGCATAAACTGCGTTTCTGGATCAAATATATTTTTATAGAATTGCGCTCGTTTGATGTAGTTTTCGTAATCGTCGGTTTTTCCCATTGCTTTTGCCATTTCCGCAATTGTCCAATCGTCATAAGCATATTCTAAAGTTTTAGAGACAGATTCTGATTCTTTCTCTACAGGAATATAACCCAACGCTTTATAGTCTTTTAAGCCTAATTTATCACGCGTAGCACTGTGTTTCATCGCTTCAAAGGCTTTTTCCACATCATAATCGCGAATCCCTTTTAAATACGCATCTGCAATGACAGGAACAGCGTGATAGCCAATCATGCAACCTGTATAATTCGCAGACAAATCCCAAATCGGCATGATGCCACCTGATTCGTATTTTTTAATAAAGGTTTTAATAAAATCGTTCGTTCGATCTTGCTCAATGATTGTATACAGCGGATGAGCTGCACGATACGTATCCCACAAAGAAAAAACGGTATAATGTGTATGATCTTTAGAATCGTGAATTTCCAAATCCATATCGCGATAGCGTCCGTCTACATCTTGATATAAATTTGGCGCAATCATGGTGTGATACAAAGCGGTGTAAAAGTTGGTTTTATAATCCACATCATCACTTTCGATCACGATTTTCTCGAGCTGTTGCTCCCAAGTATCTTGCGCTAGCTTTTTGACTTCCTCAAATGACTTCTCTCCTATTTCTTGTTCTAAGTTTTTTCTAGCGCCAGCTTCATCCACCGCAGAAATTCCGATCTTCACAAACACAGGTTCGTTGTTTGGATTATCAATTTCTAATGCCAACTTCTTTGGTGGCTCGTAATATTTAACGTTCCAGTTTTTAATAGGATGTGAAAATTTCATGTAGAAAAAT
>JBCCLS010000487.1:0-3467 GCA_039026835.1 Bacteroidota bacterium
ACACCACACCAACTTGGAATATTTTCCAGAAAATAGGCTTTCGCTTTTTCTTTATTCATGTCATATTATATGTATTTCCTTTTCCTTTAGATGCTTTTTCATTTCTACAAACCAACGTCACACAATTTTTATCCGATACGGTCTGGGGAAACTTAATTCCTTTTATAGGAGATACCTTTTTTGGCCTCGAATTACCTAGCCAAAGTCCAATCACAGGAAGTGGCGACATGACTTATAATTATGTGCATTTATTTTCATGCGTATTCCTTGCATTAATTGGCGCACTTATTTGGACTGCCATCGATCGCAAACGCAAAAATTATATAAAATTACTGCGATTCCTAGTTATATATATGGCGTATTATGTACTATTCTCTATGCTTAGTTATGGATTCTATAAAGTGTTTCCACTTCAATTCCCAGCGCCGTCTTTAGGAAGATTGATTCAACCGTATGGAGATTCGTCACCTATGGGAATCGCGTGGACGTTTATGGGTGCCTCCAAAGCCTATGTTATGTTTTCAGGAGCCGCAGAAATCCTTGCAGGACTGTTATTGATTTTTAGACGCACACGAACCTTTGGTGGATTGGTTGCTTTTGGAGTGATGTTGAATGTATTTATGATGAATATGTGTTATGATATTCCAGTAAAAACCTATTCCTTCCATTTAATGTTTTTTGGACTGTTTATCTTTTTACAAGACTGGAAACGTGTGTTTGCTGTATTCTTTACAAAAGCTGCGACAACTGCTAGAAGCTTTCCTGCTTATTTTTCAAAAGGTGTCACAATCAATTCGAATAACAAAGCGGAAGACGATGCAGAAGCTTCAGAAGAGTCAGAATCGCAAGCATCCAAGAAATCATTCCATCTATCTGCGAAACAATTAAATACTGGAGCTATTGTTTTAAAAGTACTACTTATTGGATATTTTTTATATGCAACGTTTTCACAAGCTTTAGAGGCGAATGCAACATACGGTCCAAATGTACCAAAACCACCAATGTATGGCATTTATGAAATTGAACTTTACCAAAAAAATAAAGACACTATTCCGCTACTCATTACAAATGATACGTTGTGGCGAAGAGTTATCTTTCAGCGTCCTAAAATCTTAAATGCATATCGAATGGATGGTCGTGGAGCTTGGCTTCCTATGGAGCTTGATACTGTAGCTAAAACCATAGAAATCATAAACCCTCGAGACTCTACTACTGCTTATAGTTTCAAATACACGCTTAAGGATAGTATATTGACACTAGACGGCACACAAAAAAGTGACACCTTGTTTATTAAAGCCAAACAATTCGATTTAAAGAAATTTAGGTTGATTAGCAGAGGCTTTAATTGGATCAACGAGTATCCGTACAATCGATAGTCGCTAAGTTTCCTTATACAAGCGAGAATCAAAGCTAAACTTTTGAATCTTAACAACGCTTATTTTATGGAAGTCAATATGAAGTGGATTTAGAATATAATTGAATTCGTCTTTGACAATTGCCGAAGGGACTTTGAGCACTGCAAATTTATTGTCAATGACAAACTTGGTAAATATTTCTTGTGTTTTACTGTTATAAGGAAAGGTATTCCATTGTTTTGGTAGCTTTTGAAGCTCATACACAGCTACCTCATCTGGAATTTCTATGTGTACTAGAATACGATCACTTGGTAAGTCTTCCGTAATGTCTAAATGCATTACTACTTCTAAATATGCTAAGGAAATATGTTGTGAAGTATATATGGCACGCGTTCCAATTTCATTCCAGCGACCGCCAATTTTTTCTGCGCCAACTCCCGAAAGCAAATTGTTCTTTCGTTTGGCTCTGTCAATTCTGTAGACAATCATCAAGCAAAAATTCCGTAATCAATACGGCGAATTTCATCGATAACTAATTTAACGCCGTAACTGGTATCTAATAAGGAAAAAGGTGTTTGCCCACCCAAAACTTTGCTTTTTTTATTGAGCCATCTGGTAAATTTTTTTTCATCCCCAAAAACTTCAAATCCTTTTGAGTATACTTCTGCAATTTCAAACAAACGTTCACTCACTTCTTTATCGTAGCTTGCTTTTTTTGAGAGTGTAGAGTATGAAGCTGGAACAATTTCTGATATTTTTGTGAGCGGTAATGCAACGCGCATGCTGAATTTTTTTAATTGAGATCGTGTAACGCCACTGCGCGTAGCGTGAATGATTTTTAGCTTATTTTGTGGCGAATCATTTCGATTGTCAATGTAGCTTGTTAAAGTTAAGGCTTCCATATTTTAGTAATTTTACCTAGTGCAATGCATAAATTTACAATTATTTTACGAGACTGCCATTCAAGATTCCATTTTTTTCTCTATTTTTAACAAAAATCAGGCAGATGAGTTTATTCGGATTGAAAACTTCAAATCCAGCGTTTACAAATTATTTTTGGGGCGATTCCAGAAAACAAAAAACTACACAAAAAATGTCACTTGGTGGCGTCATTGCAAAGTCTGTTTTATGTTTATTACTTGTTACGCTAGCTGCAGCTTTTGTGTGGAAATTATTTTTTGATGGTGTCAATATTCAATGGTATACTTCTGGTGGAATTATCGTATCGCTAGTATGTAGTTTACTGATCTCTTTTAAGCGTGAATGGACGATGCCGCTTACACTCATCTACGCTATTGCAAAAGGATTGTTTATTGGTGGATTTAGTGCTTATATTCATAGTAAATATCCAAATTTACCATTCCAAGCCGTAATTGTGACATTGGTTACTTTTTTGGTCATGTTGTTTTTGTATTTAGCAAAAGTTATCAAAGTGACAAAAAAGTTTAAAAGTGTCGTCATTACTGTTACTACGACAATTTTTGTCATCTACATCGTAGCATTTATTTTGAACTTTTTTGGCATTCAATTTTCTTTTCTTTGGAGTAATGCGTGGTATGCTATTGCCTTCAATGTTGTGGTTGCCATTTTTGCAGCTTTGAGTTTGTTGCTCGATTTTGATTTTATAGATCGGTATATCGGAAAAGCAGCAAAACACTACGAATGGTCTGCCACTTGGGGATTGTTAATTACAATTATTTGGTTGTATGTAGAAGTGCTGCGTTTGCTGCAAAAATTAGCTTCTCGCTAAATACTTTACTCCTTTTCTTCCACATTGAGAATAATAGGTAAAATGAATTTTGTTTTTACAGGAATGCCACGCTTGTATGCAGGAGAAGCTTTTGGAAGTGTTTTAGTGCTCGAAGTAATTAAACTGTCTAAGGTAGGAATGTATTTTGCCGTACGCGGCTTTTTTTGAATCTTAGAGACATTGATGATTCCTAAAGTATCTAAGTACAATTCAACGTGTATCGTGTCTTTGATTGTTTTGGTAACCAACAAATTATTTTGTGTCAACTGTTTGTAAATTTGATGCGTTAACGTTTGAAAAAAACAGGTTTTCTGCGCTTCTTTTTCTAAGGTATCACAGTTTGAAAATGAAGGAAACACATC
>JBCCLS010000488.1:0-3459 GCA_039026835.1 Bacteroidota bacterium
ATCATCTACAGCATCGTCTTGTAACTTTAATGCTTTGGTTTTGAGCACTAGAAAACGACTTCGGATTTGCATGACGTCTAAGCCTTCAGGAAATTTTTTCTTATCAATTTCATCAATGTTTGTGGCTAGCTGTCCCAAATCTTCCACAATCGCAAAGCGCGTACTTGCATTGATGAGTTTCATATTTTCGTGAATTGCTGTGAATTCCAACCAATCTTGCACTAGATTTTTTTGCGCAGCTGTAAGGTCTTTTAATTTGTTTTTTTGTGGAATATTGAGTTTATTTTTTTCCAAATATTCTTTTTGACTTTGCGTTTGTGCAGCGCGTGTAGCTTGTTCTTTTTGTTCACATGCGAAAAGAGTCGTAGTTATAAGAACTAATGCTATGATTTTCTTTGGTATTTTCAAGACTGTCAATTTTAACAAAAGAGAAAAACAAATATAGACAGTTTTTTAGGTTTGCCTGTATTTTTAACAAAGTTTACCATCCTAAGGCGTTGTATTTTATGAATTTATCAATGTTTTCGCTTTTTTCATTAATTTTTCGCATTTACTCGATTTAGAATTCTGTATATTTGTTTTATTAAGTCCTAACTTCTAATGAGCGCAAAAGCTATAATAATTGGTGCCTGCGGGCAAATAGGTACAGAATTGACAACTGCCCTGAGAAACACATACGGCTTTTCGAATGTGGTAGCATCTGATATACGAAAAAGTGATAATGACATCTTTACTCAAGGGGCTTTTGAAATTTTGGATGCACTTGATAAAGAAGCCATAAAAGCTTGTATAGAAAAACACGGAATTACTGATGTGTATTTAATGGCAGCATTGCTTTCTGCCACGGCAGAAGAACGACCTGATTTTGCCTGGAACTTGAATATGAATTCGTTGTTTCATGTACTTAATTTAGCAAAAGATAAAGTGATACAGAAAGTATTCTGGCCGAGTTCTATTGCAGTTTTCGGTGAAAATTCTCCTAAAGAAAATACGCCACAACACACCATTATGGAACCGTCCACCGTGTATGGCATTAGCAAATTATCTGGAGAACGTTGGTGCGAATATTATCATAAAAATCACGGAGTAGATGTGCGCAGTATTCGCTATCCTGGTTTGATTAGCTGGAAAGCAAATCCCGGTGGTGGCACTACAGATTATGCTGTAGAAATTTTTCACAAAGCTGTCCAAAGTGGTTCGTATACGTGCTTTTTACAAGAAGACACTTCGCTGCCAATGATGTTTATGGATGATGCTGTACGCGCCACGATTGATATTATGAATGCTCCTGCTGAAGCAGTTAAAATTCGCTCTTCGTATAATATTGCGGCAATGAGTTTTACACCTAAGGAGTTGGCTGCTGCTATACAAGATTTTATACCTGAATTCCGCATTGAATATGTGCCAGATTCTAGACAACGAATTGCAGATTCTTGGCCAAAAAGTATTGATGACACGGCTGCTACAAAGGATTGGAACTGGTCACATACATTTGATATGAAAGCCATGGTGGCTGAAATGATCACCAATTTACAACGTGTATTGGTGTAACCCATTTAGCATGTTATGCTGCTTTTTGTGATTGCTTTTTTCTAAATCGCGATACTGCAATTCCCACCAATAATAATCCTCCAATCAAATAGTATACATACGAAGATTTGTGTAAGGTTATCGGACATGTGTCGCCTGTCAACGTTAAAGCACTCCAATAATAGGGAGAAGCTTCACTGGTGTTTTTATTGTTTTGAATATAGGTAAGTTTGGCTTTTTGCAACGCTGCTGATTTTGAATCGCCTGCCACAATATTCTTGTAAAATTCTTGAATGATTTCGTTACTCGCTTTTTCGTTGATATCCCACAGAGAGGAAATGACACTTTTGGCTCCCGCGTTGAAAAACCCTCTTGCCAAACTCATGACTCCTTCTCCTTTTTTCAGTTCTCCATCAGATGTTTTGCAGGCGCTCAGCACCACTAAATCAGATTGATTTTTTGTGAAATACAATTCATCTAATGTCATTTTTTCATCATAAAAAGCAATCCAAGGAATGGTTTTATCAATGCCACCATGCGTGGATAAATGTATGATTTTAAAGTTGCCATAGGCTTCAGTAAAACGTTCTTTGATAGCATCTGTGTATTGAAAATGATTTGCGTTGAAGATGTTACTTAACTTCTTCAATTCTTTGGAACTTGTTGCTAGTGTACTGTGTTGATTGTCTTTGAATTTTGTGGGCGCAATGGCAATAAAGTTATTAGCAATAGAAGTAGTATTTTTTTGTGATTGTGCCGCGGACGACAACGAATAATTGTATTGAATTTGCGCATTTTCAATCAAATATGCAGCCGCACTAGTACGCAAGGCTTCAAACGGAATGTACTGCAATATGCCATCTGCAATAATGGTAATTCGCTTCTGAGCTTGTGTCCCTATTTCATCGAATGGAATGAGTTGCTTGTAAAGTTTAGCCGCTGTTTCTTCGTATTTATTTTTATCTGACACATTGACAAATGGTTGAGAAACCGCATCTTTGTAAGCGGCTACTGTTTGCGATAATACAGCTGTTTTTGGCAACTGTTTTAGTAGAATTTTTTCAGAAGAAATTAGAGTGACAAATCCGTTTTCTGCACCAATAATGTATTGTAAAATCAGTTCATCTTTTTGCAAATTTCGTTGCACTTCTTCTAGTTCTACAATGCTTATATTTTTCTTGTAATTGTAATATTTTGGATAGTTGGTTTCTAAAGAATCGATAAAGGAATGGTATTCATTTTTATACCCAAACACTGTGTTTTTTAACGCTGCTATTTTTTGACTTTCCAAAGCGGAGTATCCTTGAATTTCAGATTCTAGTCCTTTTATTTTTTTGATGAGGTTGCGCTCGCGTATTAGCACTTCTTTTGGCAATTTTGACAATCGTTTGGCAGAAGCGTTGGTAATATTTTCTAATAGTAGTATTGCTTGGTTTTTTTCCATGAAGGAAAATGCTCTTTCAGGCTGTTGCAATAAGTAACATACCTCAACAGCTTTTGAGTAAAATTTTGCTCCTTTTTTCCGCCAAAATAATTTTGATAAGTCTTCACGACTTTCACTGTAAATAGTGTCTGTCAGTCGATCAGCTAGTGTAAATGTTTCCAGAGCATATTGCAGGTATTGGTTATTTTTTTCAGCTTCGTAATAGGCAATCCAACCATTGGCTTTGTCAATTAAATATCCTAGCACATCTGATTTATTGGGCGACAGCTGAATCACTTGAAAATTTGGTAGTTTTTGATAATCGAGTGCTTCAATTTCCAAAGCACTTGTAATGGCTTTTTGATAGTGAATAAGTGCCTGTTGATGGTTATTTTCTATTTGATAAATGTCTGCAAAGTTGTTGGAGATCATAGCTTCCATATTTGCATCATTGAATACATAATTGCTGGCACTTTCTAAATACTTTTTTGCAATATCTATTTCAT
>JBCCLS010000489.1:0-3456 GCA_039026835.1 Bacteroidota bacterium
ATGATAAAGAAATTTCTTTTCGCTTGATGAAGGAGATAATCAGCAGTGCTGTGCCCAGCATTACAGAAACATCAGCCATATTGAAAATACCCGTTTTAAAAATGCCACCCAAATCAATGTACATAAAATCAGTTACAGATTGGTATAAGATGCGATCATATAGATTTCCAATGCCGCCACCAATGATACAGCATAAACCAATAACTGCAAAACGATCTAAATCTTTGGTAACAATGATCATTCGCAAAATGAAGAATAGCACGGTTACTGGTACAATGATTAGAAAAATGGCTTTTAAGATTGGGTTTTCCATCGTGGATAAAAAACCTAGAAAAGCACCTTTGTTTTCAGTTTTCATCAACACAACATATTCGCCAATTACTGAAATGCGTTCAGTAGCATCAATATGCGTTCTGGCAACTGATTTTGAAACTTGATCACAACCAACATTCAACAAAATCAGTCCAAAAATAAAAAGCATGCGCAATGAGCGGGATATTTTCATAACGCTACATTATTCGTTGCTAAAAACAGCACCTTCCGCAGTTACCGAACGGTCAATTTTACGCAACAATCCTTGCAATACTTTTCCAGGTCCAACTTCCGTAAAATGTGTAGCACCATCAGCAATCATTTGCTGTACAGATTGGGTCCATTTTACAGGTGCAGTCAATTGTGAAATGAGGTTCTTTTTGATCTCACTTGGATCAGTTACCGCAGTTGTCGTTACATTTTGATAAATAGGACATGTTGGACTGTTGAACACTGTATTTTCAATGGCTGCTGCCAATTCTTCGCGCGCAGGCTCCATTAAAGGAGAATGAAAAGCACCACCAACTGGCAATACCAACGCACGGCGTGCGCCCGCTTCTTTCAGCGTTTCACAGGCAGTATTAATAGCTTCTACCTCTCCAGAAATTACAATCTGTCCTGGACAGTTGTAGTTTGCTGCCACTACAATTCCTGATGTTTCTTCACATATTTTTTCAACAACTTCATTATCCAATCCTAAAACGGCTGCCATGGTACTTGGTTGAATTTCACAAGCTTTTTGCATCGCTAACGCACGTTTTGACACCAATTGCAATCCATCTTCAAACGTTAATACGCCATTGGCAACTAGCGCTGAAAGTTCACCCAGCGAATGTCCAGCCACCATTTCTGGTTGAAATTTGTCGCCTAACACTTTACTTAAAATTACAGAATGCAGAAAGATAGCAGGTTGTGTAACTTTGGTCTGTTTTAAATCTTCTGGAGTTCCTTCAAACATGACATCTGTGATGTGAAATCCTAGAATGCTATTGGCATCTTCAAAAAGGTGTTGCGCTACATCAGAATTCTCGTAAAGGTCTAAGCCCATTCCTGTAAATTGAGCACCTTGTCCTGGAAATATATATGCTTTCATGTGTTCAGTCTTTAATTCTTTGTAAGAAAGATGTTTTTAAAAAATGTTTGGCAAAAGTAACCAATTTTACGAGATAATTGAGATTTTAAATTTTCTGCAATGTCTTGTGCTTTCTCTGTGTAAGGTTCTCGTGGTTAGTGACTATCGTTTTTTAGGGTTGCGCGATAATTATAAATAGTGTGACTTGGAACTATGAAAAAAGGACTAATCTATTTTTGTTTTCTTTTCTAAATCAATCGTTGGTGGAGGCGGAATTCTTTTTCGTAGGAATAAAATCTGTCACAAATGACTTGATTGATGTTCCATTACGTGAAACCAGTAATAGTGATTGTTCTCCGTAGCTCCAGGACACACTTTTGTAAGCCAGCTATCATCTAGTTTTTTTAACTCTTCCAGCGTTTTTGCGCGCACATCTCTGCAAAGTTTTAGATAATATGCTACATCATGTCCTTTGATGTTATTTCTCCCGCCATCATCTAAAGATAAAGCATCTCCCCAAAATTCTTCTTCTTCCGTAAGTGATCTATTTTCAAAAGAAAATACTTGATATATTTTTTCAGCTGCAGCCAGATGCATTACCAAGGCACCAATCGAATTTGCTTTGTCATCATGCAAATGGTCAAGCTCTCTTTGATCTAAATTTTTAACAGCATTTTCCACACGCGTGCTGAGGTTATTCAGCATGGAAACTAATGTGCCTATTTGTGGTGTATATCCTTCACGTTCTCCGATAATATAAGTTTGATCAACTTCTATATTTTTTCCAACAATACAAAGCGATCGGTTTTTAGAATATGTATCAGCTACAGACCTAAATTCGAAGTTTTCATTTTTAGGATTGAGTAATGCGCGATCGTTATGATCCCAACCCGGAACTTTTTTTCCTGAAAATTCTATCTCAAAGTCATGATTTTCAAGCTTCACAGGTTCCAGTTTCCCCGTGTTTTTATCTTCAATATATAGTTTAATGTCATCAAAGTAAAATGCTCCATTGTACAGGCAAAGTCCACCAAAATTCAATGATGCTGAATTTTGATTAATGTAACCGTTAATTTCATACGTATCCCAATCACTAGAAACTACAGGACGATCTCCCATATTGTCAAAAAAATCAGTGGTATTATCTTTGCTGTCCACACGTGCCCAAATTCCAGCCCATGCAAAGGGATTGTCTGCCACAGTTTTGATAGCTGCGGTTAGCTTAAAGTTTAACTTCACATCCGTAGACATTTTAAAAGACTTAGCAAATAATGTCCAGTATTGTTCTTGTGCATGTCCATTACCAAATGCCAGCATACTTACAACTAAAAAACAAAGTGTCTGCTTTTTAGAATAACGAACAAAGGTATTTCATCGGATTTCATTAGTTATTTACACTCTTTCGTAGGTAATAAAAGAGAATTCATATTCGTGTTTGTCGTCTAGTTTGTGGAAAACATTTGCTGTTTCTTTCCAATCTTTCATATCAATTTCAGGAAAATACGTGTCTCCTTCAAAGTCGTGATGTACACGCGTCAATTCAATTTTTGTAGCAAAAGGAATGGCTTGCTTGTAGATTTCGCCACCACCAATTACAAATGGTTCTGCATCTGCAACGGTTGCAACGCTTACAGCTTCTTTCATAGTATGTACTACGATGACGCCTCTAGGGACTTTGTAGTTTTTTTGCCGCGTAATTACAATATGTGTTCTATTCGGCAATGGTTTAGGAAAGCTTTCAAATGTTTTGCGTCCCATGATAATATGATGGCCAGACGTCAGTTTTTTA
This sequence comes from Bacteroidota bacterium, assembly GCA_039026835.1. Classification (GTDB taxonomy): domain Bacteria; phylum Bacteroidota; class Bacteroidia; order Flavobacteriales; family Flavobacteriaceae; genus Kordia. The sequence goes on from JBCCLS010000489.1 coordinate 3,174, forward strand.
AAGCGTTTTAAATCGTCACTTAAGTGCCAAATCAGTTGATTATCTTTCCCAATCACATTATTTTCAGAAGCGGCGACGATGATGGTTAAGTTGCTACTGCGATCAATAATTTCTGGAACGGGCTCATTGGCCATTTCGGCTTTGGCTTGTACTTCTGCAACTTTGGTTAAGCAGCCGCCTTGTTGTGAAAATTTTTCAAATCTTGGTCCAGATTTCAAACTTGATTTCATGAAGTGACGTCGAATCCTTTGTTTTTCTGACTGTTAACAATGCCATTTCCGGA
>JBCCLS010000490.1:0-3444 GCA_039026835.1 Bacteroidota bacterium
CTTCTTTTACAGGCACTTTTTTTGTTTCTTCTTTTTCTTCTTGTGCCCATGAAAATTGATACATGAAACATACAAAACAAAATGCTATGATGATTTTATTTCCCACCTTTGAGTAATTTTTTAATTCGCGTGAAATCGGCTTCTGAATTGAATGGAATGGTAATTTTTCCTTTTCCGTTTTTCCCGACTTTCACATCTACTTGTTGCCCAAAATATTCTGAAAAGTCACGAATTCCTTTTCGGACAAATTTTGGCACTTCTGCTGTTTCGGTTGGTGTTGTAATGGTTTTGTCTTCCTTGTATTTTTTCACCAAGGCTTCTGTATCGCGGACTGATAATGACTTCGATACAATGTTTTCATAGATTTCCAACTGATCATTGGTGTTTTCTATGTTGACCAACGCACGTCCGTGTCCCATACTTAAGAAACCATCGCGCATGCCTGTTTGAATGATTGGATCGAGTTTTAGAAGACGCAAGTAATTTGCAATGGTAGAGCGTTTTTTCCCCACGCGCTGACTCATTTGCTCTTGCGTTAAGCTGATTTCGTCAATCAAACGTTGGTATGAAAGTGCAATTTCTATCGGATCTAAATCGGCACGTTGAATGTTTTCTACCAATGCCATTTCCAAAGATTCCTGATCGTTGGCAATACGCACATACGCCGGAATGGTTTCCAAACCGATGAGTTTTGACGCTCTGTAACGACGTTCTCCCGAAACTAATTGGTATTTTTCAAAACCTAGCTTTCGAACTGTTATTGGTTGGATTACACCTAATTCCTGAATAGAAGATGCTAATTCACGCAATGCTTCTTCGTTAAAATTGGTTCGTGGCTGAAACGGATTCACATCAATCGTAGCAATAGACAATTCGACAATATTACCTACAACTTTGTCCGCATTTTTGTCTGAAACTGAAGATATATCATTTTCAGGATCTTTCAATAATGCAGATAATCCTCTTCCTAATGCTTGTTTTTTAGTTGCCTTCGCCATGTCTCTTATTTACCACTGTTTTTCTTAATCACTTCGTGTGCTAAGTTTAAATAATTGGTTGCACCTTTGCTACTTGCATCATAATTGATAATGCTTTCTCCGTAACTTGGTGCTTCACTCAATCGTACATTTCGCTGAATAATGGTGGTAAATACCATATCATTGAAATGTTTTTGTACTTCTTCTACGACTTGGTTAGACAATCGCAAGCGAGAATCGTACATAGTGAGCAACAATCCTTCAATATCCAATGCCGGATTGTGTATTTTTTGAACACTTTTAATGGTGTTTAATAGTTTTCCTAATCCTTCTAATGCAAAGTATTCACACTGTATCGGAATCATTACGGCATCTGCTGCTGTCAATGCGTTTAAAGTTAATAATCCCAATGATGGTGCACAATCAATTAATATATAATCAAATTGATCTTTGATAGGCTCAATTGCTTGGCGTAACATGTATTCACGTCTGTCTTTGTCTACCAATTCAATTTCAATCGCTACCAAATCAATATGTGCAGGAATGATACTTAAATTTGGAGAGCTTGTCTCAATCACCACATCTGTTGCGCCAACGGTATGTTCTAACAGTTGATACGTTCCTTTTTCAACACTTTCCACATCAATACCCAACCCAGAAGTTGCGTTTGCTTGTGGGTCAGCATCTATGAGTAATACTTTCTTTTCGAGTACACCTAAAGATGCGGCTAAATTAACGGAAGTGGTAGTTTTTCCAACGCCTCCTTTTTGATTTGCAATAGCAATTATTTTGCCCATGTTTTGTTTGAGGATTTTAAGCGATAAAAATACAATTATTATTGAGTTAATGAAATGAAAATTATTAACAAAGGTGATAATGTTTCGTTAAATATAGATTAACAAGAGTTTGACTTCTAACGTATTCAAATAAAGGTTTTTACTTATTTAGTAAATTAACTTAAAGTATTAGAATTCAGTTTTTTTACTTTCGTTTTCTTTGCTTGCCCAAAGAAAAGAAACAAAAGAAAGGGCACTTTTCCAGAGGTGTTTTTAGTTTTTCTCTTTATCAGAAAAACTAAAACCGCAGCAACTTTTCTAAATTTTCTCCAAGGCTTCGAAAATTTTTAACGAAAAATTTCTACTACACTGCGGAAAAGAAAAAGTCACTACACTATTTCATATTAAATAAACCTTTAAATAATAGTGGGTATACAAACTAAAGTACATACTCAAAAAATATTTTGATTATTGGCAAAAACTCTATGTTCTAGTAGAGTGAATTTAAACAAAAAAACTGCTTGAAGAGTAACGTTTTGTCAATCCAAATACCAAGTTCATTTCAATATTGAACTCAACATGACGTTGGAAACTCTTCAAACAGTTTTTATTATGTATTATTTTTTATTTCTCAGGATTGTGAATTCCTAGAATATAACCGTCTGTCAAATATTGCTGTGCTACTTTTTGCACATCTTTGATCGTGATTTCGTTGACAGATTCTTCATACTTTAAGATTCTATTTGGATTTCGCTTGGTATAATCTGTACTATTCAAATATCCTAACCAAAATCTGTTCTTTTTGATGTCTTCTTTGTTTTCTAGCAATGCTGCTTCTTTGACTTTGCTCAGGTCTTTTTCTGTTGGACCGTTGTCAATAATCGTTTGCAATTCTGCCAAAGCTGCATCTTTTAGTTTGTCAACGTTTTCAGGTCCGCACGGAAATGAAATTCGAAGATTGTACCAACCATACGGATGCGAACGCATGCCAGCAGAAGCACTCGCGCCATATACACCACCTTCTTCTTCACGCAGCTTTTCAATGAGTTTGATGCTTAAAATATCGCCTAAAAATTGCATCGCTCTCGCATCTTTAGTATTATATTCCGCTTCACCATTAAAGATGATTTGAACAGAACTTTTTGGATCAGCTCCTTTTTCAATAATTTTTGTGTGTTTCCCTGATAACGGTCGGAATGACGAATATTTTGGTTGCTCGTTGGAGTTTCTACTTGGCAAACTTGCTAAATATTTTTCCGCGTATGCTTGCAATTTTTGTTCGTCAATATTCCCAACAAAATAAAAGTTAAAGTCACCTGCATCAGCAAAACGCTCTTGGTATTTCTCGTACGCAAGGTCATAATCACTGGCATCCATCATTTCAGGTGTTGGGAATCCTTGGTATCTTGGATTTTTCTCATTCATGAATTTGCCCATTTCAAATTGGAAGTAGAATTGTGGACTTTTCATAATGTTGCTTAAAAACCCTTTTTGCTTTGTAATGTAGGTTTTATATGCTTTTTCGTCTTTGTTTAATTTGGTAAAGTACAAATGCGTCATTTGGAATAATTCTTCCAAATCTTTTGGCGTGGCACTTCCGTTAAATCCTTCTCGGTAAGATGCAATGTACGGAACGGTAGTACGTTTGGTTAATTTTACACTAATGTAGAGACGCGATATATCGCGTCTCC
>JBCCLS010000491.1:0-3440 GCA_039026835.1 Bacteroidota bacterium
CAGATAGGCTTCGAGATAGGCTTGAAATGCCTGAAAGACATAGGTTTGGACGTCTTCGGTTGCAGTTGGGCGCGTCCACAGAAAAGCGGGTGAGAAGAACGGAAAAAGAGTATAATGTGTCAAATCCATTCGATTTTATGGATATGATTTCTCTTCAAGGAAAAACGAATTTCTTTGAAAAACGTGTATCAGAATACCAAAAAGCGGGTGTTTTGAACAAAGAAGAAGAGAAAGACAAATTTAGCTTCGACGCAGATTTCTAAAAGAATACTCCTTTAATTTTGATTGTACTGCAATCAAAATTGTAACACAATATTAAAATCCCAAACACCAATTTTTTTCGCCGAAAATTGGTGAAATCACTAACCCCTTTTCTGAACGAAAGTTTGGAAGAAATAACAGATGAGCGTATGTATGTAATAAAAAGAGACGGAAGAAAAGAGCCGATGATGTTTGACAAAATCACCGCACGTGTGAGAAAGTTATGCTATGGCTTAAACGATTTGGTAGATCCTGTAAAAGTTGCCATGCGAGTAATTGAAGGCTTGTATGATGGTGTAACTACTTCAGAATTAGATAATTTAGCAGCCGAAATTGCCGCTACAATGACCACAACGCATCCCGATTATGCACGATTGGCGGCGCGTATTTCCGTATCTAACCTACATAAGAATACAAAAAAGTCATTCTCAGAAACAATGACGAGTTTGTATGAATACATCAATCCGAGAACTGGAAAAAAAGCGCCATTATTATCGGATGAAGTATATAAGGTCATCATGGAGAATGCCGATCGTTTGGACTCTACGATTATTTATAACCGTGATTTTGGTTATGATTACTTCGGATTCAAAACGTTAGAGCGCTCCTATTTATTAAAATTAAACGGTAACATTGTTGAACGTCCACAGCACATGTTGATGCGTGTTTCTGTTGGAATTCACTTGAACGATTTAGACGCGGCGATAGAAACATATGAGTTAATGTCTAAAAAGTTCTTCACACATGCTACGCCAACATTATTCAACTCTGGAACACCAAAACCACAAATGTCTTCTTGCTTCTTATTAGCTATGCAAGACGATAGTATTGATGGTATTTACGATACGCTCAAGCAAACAGCTAAAATTTCACAATCTGCTGGAGGAATTGGCTTATCTATCCACAATGTGCGTGCTACAGGTTCGTACATTGCAGGAACCAACGGAACAAGTAACGGAATTGTGCCAATGTTGCGTGTATATAATGACACCGCACGTTATGTAGATCAAGGAGGAGGGAAGCGTAAAGGTTCGTTTGCAATTTATGTAGAACCTTGGCATGCAGATATTTTTGACTTTTTAGATTTAAAGAAGAATCACGGAAAAGAAGAAATGCGTGCGCGTGATTTATTCTATGCGATGTGGATTCCGGATTTATTCATGAAGCGTGTGCAAGAAGATGGCCCTTGGACGTTGATGTGTCCAAATGAATGTCCAAACTTATTCAACGTACACAGTGATGAGTTTGAAGCGTTGTACATGAAGTATGAGTCCGAAGGAAAAGGAAGAAAAACGATCAAGGCACGCGAGTTGTGGGAGAAAATCCTAGAATCTCAAATTGAAACGGGAACACCGTATATGTTGTATAAAGATGCAGCTAATCGTAAGTCAAACCAAAAGAATTTAGGAACCATTCGTTCTTCTAACTTGTGTACGGAAATCCTTGAATATACGTCAAAAGATGAAGTAGCTGTGTGTAACTTGGCTTCGATTGCTTTGCCAATGTTCGTAAAAAACAACGAATTTGATCACAAAGAATTATTCCGTGTGACAAAGCGTGTTACCAAAAACTTAAACAAAGTAATTGATAGAAATTACTATCCTGTAAAAGAAGCAGAAAATTCGAACTTCCGTCACCGTCCAATTGGATTAGGTGTACAGGGATTGGCAGATACGTTTATCAAATTGCGTATGCCATTTACGTCGGATGAAGCGAAAAAGTTGAATCAAGAGATTTTTGAAACCTTATATTTTGCGGCAGTTACGGCTTCTATGGAATTGGCAAAAGTAGAAGGAACCTATGAAACGTATGAAGGTTCGCCAATGTCACAAGGCGAATTCCAACATAATTTATGGGGAATTAAAGATGAAGAACTCAGCGGTCGTTGGGACTGGGCAAAACTGCGCAAGCAAGTTGCTAAAAATGGTGTGCGTAACTCATTATTAGTAGCGCCAATGCCAACAGCATCTACTTCTCAGATTCTTGGAAATAACGAATGTTTTGAACCATATACTTCTAACATTTATACACGTCGTGTTCTTTCGGGAGAATTTATCGTGGTCAACAAGCATTTATTAGAAGATTTGGTAAGTTTAGGGTTATGGACAGAAGATCTGAAGCAAGAACTCATGCGCGCCAATGGTTCTATCCAACACATTGAGTACATTCCACAAGATATCAAAGACTTATATAAAACGGTATGGGAGTTGAGTATGAAAGACATCATCGACATGTCACGTCACAGAGGATACTTTATTGATCAGTCGCAGTCATTGAACTTGTTTATGGAAGGCGCAACGATGGCGAAATTGACGTCTATGCACTTCTACGCATGGAAATCTGGATTGAAGACAGGAATGTATTACTTGCGTACGAAATCGGCTGTAGATGCGATTAAATTTACAGTAAAAAAAGCTGCCAAATCTGCACCAGTTGCAGCAACTGCGACTGTTACTACTGAAAAACCAAAACCTGTAGCGGTAGAGCCATTAACACCACAAGAATTAAAAGAAATGTTATCCAAAGCTAAGCAAAGTGAAGATGATGACTGTTTAATGTGTGGGTCTTAAAAAATGTATACTAAATTAAATTTTGTATAAAATCGGCTAAGAAAGAAAAAGGAACGTTGTTAAAAGCGTTCCTTTTTTATTTGTTACTATGTTATTCGAAGTTTAAAACTTCGAATAGTTTATTTCCGAGTTTTAAACTCACAAAAGCTATACAGCAACACGAGAGTCTAACTAATCCAAAATATCCGTTCCTAAATAACCACCATCTTTATTATAATACCAAGCACGTTTTTTAGGCATTTTGATGCCGTTTATAGTGGCTTCTTCAGTCAGTAAAATATATTCGCCATCGTTTTTGGATTCGTCTTTAAAAAACTGATACACTTCCATGGCGTAGGTTTTTGGATCAAAATAAAAGTACCACGTGTCTTTGCCAACACCTTCTTTGTATGTAACCTTTAAGACTAGATATTCTTTGCCTTTGAACGTTTTTCGTTGCACTTTTGGATCAATAATGGTGCCTTTATCCTTTAATTTCATAGGCAAGCCATACAAATATGTATAATAATTTTTATATAATTTGGCGCGTTCGCAACTGAGATTGTTCTCTTTTTTGACAGTTGCTGGTTTCTCTCGCCACCTCAGTGAGAACACGGGCCTCCCAGATGG
>JBCCLS010000492.1:0-3437 GCA_039026835.1 Bacteroidota bacterium
ATATCGGTAGCTTTAAGAATTTTATCTTCTTGGTGTATTTCATTATTCTCTTCCGTACTTCGAGGGGAATAACTACTGGAAAGTCTACCGCATGAGTCATGATAAGGATTGGCATAAATTAGGACTTTGTGAAAGTTTTGAAAACACTTTTCCATTTGAAGCAACAGATTGCCACGCTACACTCTCAATAATGGTTTTTTAATGTACCAATTTGATAATGTGAAAATGTATCAATGCTTACTTCAAAGACAAATCCTACTTTGATTTCAACAGATTGTCACTCTCCAATCAAGTTGGAGATCGCAATGACGTTTCTAAAAAGTCTAAAATACCAACATACCAAGAGCGAAGCGATACCAAAAGGCGAAGCCGATACAAAGCGAAGCGTATCTAAGAGCGAAGCGTGTCTAAAAGGCGTCAGCCGCGTCTAAAGAGAAGTATCCCTAATCTCAGAAATAATCTTCTGGTAATCATTGGCATTGGCAACAAAATCAAAATCAGATACATCAATGATTTTTACATTTAAATCTTTGTGCGTTCGGATGAATTCTAGATATCCTGTGTTGATTTTGTCTAAGTATTCAGAAGGAATTTTTTGTTCGTAATCGCGTCCACGTTTTTTAATATTTCGCAGCAAACGTTCCGTGTTTTGATACAAATACACATACAAATCAGGTTTGGGAATGTCCTTGTACATAATATCAAACAACTTGCGATACAATTTGTATTCTTCGGCTTGCAAGGTCACTTTTGCAAAGATGAGTGATTTGAACACATCATAATCAGAGACAATGAAGTCTTTAAACAAATCCAATTGTGCTAAATCATCTGAAATTTGTTGGTAACGATCTGCCAAAAACGACATTTCTAAAGGAAATGCATAGCGACTGTTGTCTTCGTAAAATTTTGGCAAAAATGGATTGTCGGCAAAACGCTCCAAAATCAATTTTCCGTTGAAATCTTCTGAAATTTTGGTCGCTAACGAAGTTTTTCCTGCGCCAATGTTTCCTTCTATGGCAATGTAATTAAAACGTGAAAAACTCTTTTCTTTATTTGGGTTTTCCAGCGATTCGTTACTTATTTCTATAGGTGTTGTAATTTCATCATTTAGCTGTGACACTGTTTTTTTGTATGTCGGATGAATTTTACTCGGTGCAATATCACATAATGGCTGCAATACAAATTTACGCTCGTGCGCCAACGGATGTGGCAATGTTAACAAGCCTGTTTGCATGCTGATGTCTTCATAAAAAATAATATCAATATCAATTACACGATCTTGATAACCTTTTTTTTGACTTCGTATACGTCCGAGCGCAACTTCAATTTCTAAAATTTCTGCCATCATTTCTGCCGGAGCCAATTCCGTTTGTATGCACAAACAGGCATTGTAAAAATCGTTTCCGTCATAGCCCCAAGAAGGCGTTTCGTAAATTGGAGAAATTTTAGCGATGCGACCGACCTTTGCAGAAAGTTGCTGCACTGCATGTTGTAAATGTGCGCGTTTGTCGCCAACATTACTTCCAATTGAAATATAGGTTGTGTGTAACAAGTTCGGATGCAATTAAATAGATTTAAGCGCTGAAATCGCTGCGCCAAAGATAGTCAAAATATGCAGATGAACTTGTGAAAACGATGAAAGTACTTTTAAAACATTCACAAAAAAACACGACAATTAATTTCACAAAAATGTAACTTTTCAGTACAAAATTGCACTTACTTTCGTATTAGACAATTAATAAATATTTTTGCAAAAAGCTTTTAAAAGATACGCTATGAATTTTTTTAAACGAGTACTGTCCACAATTGTGGGAATGACCATTTTTGTGGCACTTTGTTTCTTAATCTTATTCTTATTTATCATTGCAGGAGCCAATTCGGGAGAAGAGCTCGTTGTCGTTAATAAAAATACAGTCTTGGATTTGGATCTAAGTCAACCAATTGACGATTACGGTGGACGATTTGACTACAGTAAGGTTCCTTTTTTCCCAAATGCAGCACAATACGACGGATTGTTCAATATTATTGATGCTATCAATAACGCAACCGACGATGATAAAATCAAAGGTATTTCTATCAAAAACAATCAAATCAACGCGGGAATGGCGCAAACCAAAGCGTTGCGTGATGCCTTACTTTCCTTTAAAGAATCAGGAAAATTCATAGTTTCTTACGGAGATTATTATTCTCAAAAAGATTACTATCTAAATTCTGTAGCCGATACCATATATTTAAATCCCGTGGGCGCACTCGATTTTAAAGGTTTGGCTATGGAACGTATGTATTACAAAAATTTCCAAGAAAAATACGGTGTAAAAATGGAAGTGGTCCGCCATGGAAAATATAAAAGTGCGGTGGAAGGCTATATCAGTCAGGAAATGAGTGATGCCAATCGGGAGCAAATTTCTGTGTTTTTACAATCGATTTGGGATGAAATGCGCAACGAAATTAGCGCAAGTCGAAATATTTCAAGCGAGCAACTGAATGTGTTGGCAGACGAATTGGCAGGACGCACCGCTCCACGTGCTTTAGATGCAAAATTGGTGGATAAAGTTGGGTATGTTGACGAATATGAGGCTGGAATTCAACATGCAATGGGCGAAAACACTTTGGTGAATCGAATGGGCATTTACGAATACGCACGTTACACCGGACAACGAAAAGCAAAAAGTATGTCTAGCGAACGCATTGCAATAATTTATGCACAAGGACAGATTATGTATGGTGAAGGAGATGAAAATACAATTGGACAAGGCGCTATTGGCAATGCATTGCAGGAAGCCAGAGAAGACAGCAGTGTATATGCCGTTGTATTGCGCGTCAATTCTCCTGGCGGAAGTGCTTTGGCAAGCGAATTAATTTGGCGCGAAATTGAATTGACCAAAGCTAGAAAACCAGTGATTGTTTCTATGGGAGATTTGGCAGCTTCTGGCGGATATTATATTTCGTGTAATGCAGACAAAATTTTTGCAGAACCCAATACCATTACGGGAAGTATTGGCGTATTTGGCACCATTCCAAACATGCATCAATTGGCAGAAAATTTAGGAATTAATGCTGAGCAAGTAGGCACTAATAAAAATTCAGTGGAATATAGTTTGTTTGAACCGATGTCAGAGGAACAACGCGCCTTAATCAAAGAAGGCATTGAAGATATTTACAGCTTGTTTACCAAACGCGTAGCGGATGGAAGAGGCATGACTGTAGCAGCCGTAGATTCCATTGCACAAGGACGCGTTTGGACAGGAAATGATGCGGTAAAAATTGGGTTGGTAGATGAAATTGGCGGATTGGATATGGCGTTGGAAGCAGCCGCAGATGCAGCTAGTTTGCCTAATTATGAAATTTTAGAATTGCCTGTGTATGAAAAAGATTTGCAAAGCATTTTAAATCAATACACCAACGGATACATTCAAACCAAAGAAGACATTTTGCGA
>JBCCLS010000493.1:0-3436 GCA_039026835.1 Bacteroidota bacterium
AATTATGTTTACAAAACACAAAAGCCGATGTGTGGACTTTATTATTTTGAGATGTATCCTTACGAGTCAATGTATTTTACACAAGGAAAAGATATAAATTCAAAGTAAAAACTATGGAACAAGAACATTTACACGACCCGTTTCGATTTGAATATGAATCGAGCACACGCCGATTTTCGATACGTACCAAAATATTGGCGATTGTTTTGGTATTGATTTTTTTCTTGATTCCATTATACGAGATCAGTCCCGAAACTTTTAAGGCAAGTTACATAGAAATTCCTGCGGATTGCCCAGAAACATTGAATTGTGGTTGTTATGGATTTTACATGCCTTCGCTTCCAGAATTATTTTTTGGCATATATAAGTAGTCTTTAATCTTCTTACTATCAATGATCTGAAAAGCGAATTCAAATAATTTAAAAAAATACTTTGGATGAAAATTGAAATAATGTATATTTGCATCCGCAAAACAAATGGTGATTGTAGCTCAGTTTGGTTAGAGCGCCTGATTGTGGTTCAGGAGGTCGCCGGTTCGAGCCCGGTCTTTCACCCTTTTTTAAACCTCTCAATTTTTGAGAGGTTTTTTTATGCCCTTATTTTTTTAAATACTCAGAAGTATTTGTCTAATATTCAATAAGAAAAGCGTTATCCCCAGCATATGAGATAACGCTTTGTGCATTAGTTGTTGTAACGCCTATTTGCCCAGTAGTAGACTCAACTAAAAACTACAAAATTATTCTTTCAAGATTTTTATCGTTTTTTGTGCGTTTTCGGAATACAGTGTGAGCATATACATTCCACTTGGCAAACGATTCACGGGGATTATTGTAAGATTCTTTTCTTTTGAAAGCACCAACTGTCCATTGATATTATGGAGTTCAGCTTTGATCAAATTACTTGTGCTGTTGATATTGATAATATCTTTGACAGGGTTTGGATACACAGAAAGTGTTTCCAGTTCGTTAGGTTCCTCTACAGAAAGTGTTGAAAAGTCAAATGAAGATATTCCAGAAACACCCGAAGTAGTCGGACTGACTACATTTACAAATTCTGCCATACTATTGTCTATCATATCTGCTTGCATAAAACTTTTAAGCGAAGAAAAGGTAGTTGCTGTTGCAGAGTTATTTTCCAAAATATACAGCGTTCCCGAAGTTGGTGTGCCGTTTACTTGAATGGTGACGATATTGGAGATCGTTCCTGCTGACGGAGCTGTCAATGAAATAGGACTTGCTAAGGTTTCAGTAATTAAATAGCCATCATTAGCACTGAGTCCAACGTCCATTCCGTTAAAGAAATTAGCCAAAGCCGCACCGCCTAAAGAAGAAGTAATGCTAGCGGTAACACCATCTGGTAGGATGATGGTGAAACCGTAGCTTTGCACCGAGGTTGGGAAATTATTAGAACTTGTATTCGGAACGGCACCAATAGTATAACTATACGAACCGTTATCAATGAATGTATAGGTGTAGCCGTCTTGTGCATTTGCTGGAAATGTATATAATGTGATGATGGCTATGATTAGTGTTTTTATATATTGAGTTTTCATCATAATTTTTGTTTTTGATTTGCTATCTGTCAGTTTGAGCGCAGTCGAAAACACTAGGAAAAAACTGCTTTTATAGAATCTCGACTGCGCTCGATTTGACATATTTTGTACTAATAATTTGCCTTAATTAGACGTGTTTGAAATGTTTTCTGGTAATTGTTCTTGGATTTGATACGTACTAAAGTTCAAGAAGTTACCTGGATGCGCCAGTATGTTTTGTAAGATGAATGGCGTATCCGGATTGGTTCCAGAATATTGTATGATTCCGTCCATATTGGCATCGTTAGTATTGTATCCTGTGACGCTGTATGTTGGGAAATTCAGGAAGTTGCCTGAATCATTCAGTACTTCTGATAGGATGCTTGGCGTGTCTGGACTAGTTCCTGAATATTGTATGACGGTATCACCATTGGCATTTCCGCACCACATTCCGTAGACTCCAGTTGGCATTCCGAAATCTGTTTGCGAATTACTTCCAAAGGTTGCAATACTATTGTTTGTAAAATCAATACTATTGTCAACATCAGCAGACAATGTGATTGCCGTATTACTGATGATTCCTAAATGATTGCGATGGTGAATTGCGATGTAAAAGGTATCTTCTATGGTAGTGAAGTTTAGGAGTGAAGTTCCGTCAACATCTACAACATCACCATCGCGTTGAACTAACCCCGAACGGGAATAACTAACTACTGTATTATCGGTGGCACTTCTTAATTCTACCCAAACCCAATCCGCAATTGCGTTATCGCCAGTGGTATTGAATACAGTTGCTTCACAATTGAGCATATCTGCGTATGGACTTCTAGTTGGAATATATCCTGCCACACGTAAATCATCGCGCATGAGCGTTTCTTCTCCTGTATTTGGATTGAGTGCAGCACCTTGTAAATAGACTTTAATATCTATTGTAAATTCATTGGCACAGGCAATATTGTTGAAGCTTGTTTGTGGATCAATATTTGTCCAGTTGGTTGTACTGTATAAGGCATCATCAACAAGAATACAGGTCAAATTTGGATTTGAAGTCGATCTAAAACTGGTGATATTGGTATTGTTTCCGTTTTTTATATTGAAGCTTGTCAAATCATTTTGTCTTGCATCTACTGTGGTTAGTGCTGTATTATTTGATAGGTCTAGTGTGGTTAGACTATTTCCTCTAAGATTGACTTCTTGTAAAAGTGTATTATTTGAAACATCTATGCTGGTCAACATATTTCCAAATATGTCAAGTTCCTTCAATGCGGTCAGATCACTTAGGTCAATACTCGATACTTGATTCGACCATAAGGATAAAACTGCAAGGAGATTCAATCCTGTACCGTTGAAACTACTAATTGAATTTTCACTGGCACTTACAAAGGTTAACGCAGTATTGTTGGAAAGGTCTAGAGCCGTCAATTGGTTCTGGTTACACCATAAAAATGTAAGGTTTGTCAAGGCAGAAAGATCCAATGTTGTAAGGGAATTGTTTGTACAACGTAATGATCCCAAAGCTGTAAAATCTTCAATTCCTGTAATGTCGGAAATAGATTGTCCTTGAATATCTAGCGAAGTCACATTTTCAATCAAAGCTGTTGGCACTTGTCCATCCGCAGAAATATCATCATAACCTAAAGCTTCTAAAGCTGCTTCAAAGTTGGCATCTGGAATTGCAGTATAACGGCAGTAGGTATCGCTGAAACTTGTCGTAGCATCAATACCTGTCCAATTGGTTGTACTATACGCGACATCATCCACTAGAATACAGCTTAAATTAGCGTTTCCAAAGGCTCCAAAATTAGAAATAGTTGTATTTGCTCCATTTTGAACGTTCAAATATTCTAGTTGATTATTTTCTACGCGTACTTCTAGGAGCGATGTATTGTTAGACAAATCTATACT
>JBCCLS010000494.1:0-3434 GCA_039026835.1 Bacteroidota bacterium
CATTGAATCAACAAAAAGGTGGCGGCTATTTTACTACAGATCAACTTACGGTAAGTACGTGTAGTTGTGTACAATCCTGTGCTGATACTTGTCAGGACTCTTTTATCATATGTCCTCCACCAGCCACTGAAAATTGTCCACCAGATCCGCAAACCCAAGGTTGTACAGAAACTCCTAACTGCGACACTGTTTTTTGTACTTACATACCTTGATGAACCCTATCATTTTATCTAAATAATATTTATGGAAAAACCGTAACATATTGATTTTGAATGTGTTTATCTTTAGGTGTAACCAAAAATATTTAATCATGAAAAAAAAGAATCTAAAATCACTAACCTTAAACAAAAGAAGTATCAGTCAATTACATGGCCAAAAAGGAGGTGACGACGCATTTACTACAGATCAAATTACGATGAGTACTTGTACCTGTGTTTCTTGTTTGCCAACAGGCTGTAATGAACCATCCGCTGTGATTTGTCCACCACCATTTACGCGATTCTGTACAATAGATTGTGTGACGCGCGATTGTTCGTTTGGCATTGTTTGTCCAATTCCTATTGATGTAAAATAGTAGATTGTGAAAAAAAAGAATTTAAAATTACTAAGTTTAAACAAGCAAAAAGTGAGTCAGCTACATGAAAAAATAGGTGGTGTGGCTGCACCAGATAATCAAGTTACTGGCAGTACTTGCTCTTGCTTTACATGTAGTCCATTAGCTTGTGGGATATCATTGCTTTTTTGTCCACCATCACCAAGCGAAATTTGCACAACAGAGTGTTCGAAAGATTGTACCATATAAGAATATTTATTTTTGTGTATCTGGTACTAGTTGATGATCAAATACCATAACATCATAAAATTTTATGAAAATAGAAAAGGAAGAAGTGAAACACCTCTTCCTTTTTTAGTTTGCAACCTAAAAATTGAAAGCGTTGATCATATGGGTTATTTCTCTTTTTTTAATACATCAAAAACTAAAATTAATTGGGTTTAATGCGTTCGATTTTTTACATTTGTGCCACTATAAAAAACTTCGTAAAATGAATCTACACGAATACCAAGGAAAAGAAATATTAGCAAGTTTTGGCGTACGCGTTCAAAGAGGAAAAGTAGCCACAACTCCAGCAGAAGCTGTAGCAGCAGCAAAGCAATTAACTGAAGAAACTGGCACAGGATGGCATGTGATTAAAGCACAAGTACATGCTGGTGGACGCGGAAAAGGCGGCGGTGTAAAGCTTGCAAAAAATCTTCAAGAAGTAGAAGAAATCGCAGGACAAATTATTGGAATGGATTTGGTAACACCGCAAACTTCTGCTGAAGGGAAACGTGTACACCAAGTGTTGATTGCAGAAGATGTATATTATCCTGGTGATAGTGAACCAAGCGAATTTTATATGTCTGTTCTTTTAAACAGAGCAACAGGCCGCAACATGATTATGTATTCTACAGAAGGTGGAATGGATATTGAAACGGTTGCAGAAGAAACGCCACACTTAATTTTTACAGAAGAAATCGATGCTGCACAAGGATTATTACCTTTCCAAGCACGTAGAGTCGCTTTCAATTTAGGTTTAAGCGGGACTGCTTTTAAAGAAATGACACGTTTTGTTTCTTCATTATACAAAGCATACGTATCGTCTGATTCTTCTTTATTTGAGATCAATCCTGTATTGAAAACATCTGATGATAAAATCATGGCAGTTGATGCGAAAGTTACCTTAGATGATAACGCGTTATTCCGTCACAAAGATTATGCAGCTATGCGCGATTTACGCGAAGAAAATCCAATCGAGGTAGAAGCGAAGGAAGTAGGTTTAAATTATGTTGATCTTGATGGAAATGTAGGTTGTATGGTAAATGGTGCTGGATTGGCAATGGCAACTATGGATTTAATTAAGATGGCTGGTGGAGAACCTGCAAACTTCTTGGATGTTGGTGGAACTGCGGATGCAAAACGTGTAGAAGAAGCGTTTAGAATCATCTTAAAAGATCCGAATGTAAAAGCAATTTTGATTAATATTTTTGGTGGAATTGTACGTTGCGATCGTGTAGCGCAAGGTGTAGTCGATGCTTATAAAAATATGGGAGATGCTATTAAAGTACCAATCATTGTACGTTTGCAAGGAACCAATGCAGACATTGCTAAAGAATTGATCGATAATTCAGGATTGGCGGTAGAATCAGCAGTAGAATTCCAAGAAGCTGCCGATAAAGTACAAGCAGTTTTGGCTTAAAGAAACTAGTCTATATTTAGATAATTCAATTTATATTAAAAGACCTTTCTGTGTGAATAGAAAGGTCTTTTTTGTATGCTATTTTATTAGAATATTTGTTTTCTGAATAAATTTCCTTAGCGCGTCTGCAGAACCGTTAAATACATCTGCATCGTCTGTGTAATCATCTAGTTTGTAGTTATCTGATTTTTGCCAAAACGTATATCCAATTTCCTTCCAAACAGACGGCACTTCTGGTTCGTCGGCTGAAGTGTAATCTGCAATCCATAATGGATAATTGGCAAATTCACTAGTATTTAAATAATCAATAGCAAATTCTGTATTTGTATATATAATTGGAATTCTGTTTGATTGCTGTTCTATGATTTGTAAAAGCTGTAATACACTTTGTTGTATTTCTGCTACTGACTGTGACTGTGTAATTCCTGATTGTTCAACATCTACAACTGGAGGAATATCAGTGGCTCTTATATCTTTGATCGCATCTAAAAAAAATAAGGCTTGTGATTTTGGGTCGTCATTACTTCTGTAAAAATGATAAGCGCCGCGGATGTATCCTTTTTCCTTAATAGTTGTCCAGTTTTCTGTAAACTTTGGGTCAGTGTACGTAACACCTTCTGTAGCCTTGCAGATGATAAATTGTAGTTTTGTATCTTCTGTAAAGGTTTCTACTTCATCACCTTGATATACCGAAATGTCAATTCCAAATGCAGGTTCTGCAGGAGTGCTTGTTTCTTGAGGCGATGCTTTTTTTGTAGTAGTATCTGTGGTTTTAGTTTCATCTTTTTTTGCATCTGCACACGCATAGAAAAGTGTTATACAGATGATTGCTACAATACCAAAATATTTTTTTTTCATTCGATTGGGTTGCTAAGTTTGTTTGCTCCACAAATTAGCGCAATTTCTATTGAGTTCAAAAATAATACGGTTTTTTCGGAGGAAAAGAATCGTTTACATGTTACAACAGCTTTCTTAGAACGATCTATTTTCGTCACTATGTCACTCATATAAAGTCTGAAAGTGACATTTTGACACTAAATTGATGTGTAGAAATGCCAAAATGTCATTAAAATGCAGTTGGAATCCTTTTTGCCTTATACAAGTCGTATTTGAATAACAAACGAATTAAAAATTAGAATAACAGAATTATAAATTTTAAAAAACAAACAAGATGAATATAGTTAAGAGAAGAAACAC
>JBCCLS010000495.1:0-3419 GCA_039026835.1 Bacteroidota bacterium
AAGCGTTCTAAAAGGTGAAAACCGTTTCTAATAACCCAACAGCAAAGCACAACAAAAAATTAAACAATTATCAGTCAAAAAGTTATTTTCTGTCAAAAATTAAATAAATCGCAGTAAAATCTGATTTTTATTAAATTATTATCACTTTTTTAAGAGACTACTGTATTGGAAAAGTGACGGTTTTTCACTAATTTTGCACGACTTCAATTCAAAGAACTATGCAAACAAAAGTTGAAAACACTCAAAACATTTCCTTCGATCAATTCAAAGAAGAAATCATACAAGATTATACCACCGCTGTCATCAGTCGTGAGTGTAGCCTTTTAGGTCGTAGAGAAGTGTTAACGGGTAAAGCCAAGTTCGGTATTTTCGGCGATGGAAAAGAAGTGCCACAATTAGCCATGGCAAAAGCATTTCAAGATGGTGACTTTAGATCAGGATATTATCGCGATCAAACATTTATGATGGCAATTGATGAGTTAAACATTCAACAATTTTTCGCAGGATTGTATGCACATACTGATATTGAAGTAGAACCAATGTCTGCGGGAAGACAAATGGGCGGACACTTTGCTACACATAGTTTGGATAAAAATGGAGAGTGGAAAAATTTAACCCAACAAAAAAATTCAAGTGCTGATATTTCGCCTACAGCTGGTCAAATGCCGCGTTTGTTAGGATTGGCACAAGCATCCAAAATATACAGACATGTAGAGGGAATTGACACTGAAAAATTCTCTGTAAACGGAAATGAAATTGCCTGGGGAACGATCGGAAATGCTAGTACAAGTGAAGGATTGTTCTTTGAAACCTTCAATGCAGCTGGTGTATTGCAAGTTCCTATGGTAATTAGTGTTTGGGATGATGAATATGGAATTTCAGTACATGCAAAACATCAAACGACCAAAGAAAATATTTCTGAAATCTTAAAAGGATTTCAACGTGATGAATCTAATCAAGGATATGAAATCTTTACCGTAAATGGTTGGGATTATCCTTCGTTGATTGCTACGTATCAAAAAGCAGCAGATATTTCACGCGAGCATCATATTCCGGTCTTAATTCACGTGCAACAAGTAACGCAACCGCAAGGACATTCTACTTCTGGTTCGCACGAGCGTTACAAAAGTAAAGAACGTTTGGCATGGGAAACCGAATATGACTGTAATGCGCAAATGCGAAAGTGGATTATTGAAAATGGTATTGAAACAGATGAAAATTTGACCATTTTAGAAAAAGATATCAAAAAACGTGTTCGAGATGGAAAAAAAGCAGCTTGGAGAGATTTTGTAGCGCCAATGAAACAAGAGCAGATGGAAGTATTGAATTTGCTAGGAAAACTTGCTGAAACAAGCCCGAACAAAGTTTTCATCAACAAATTAAAAGAAGAATTAGGTGCCATTGCAGAACCTATTCGCAAAGAAATTGCTGGATATGCACGTAAAGCATTGCGTTTGGTAATTGGAGAAACTACTCCTGAACGACAAGCACTTAGCAACTGGATTACTTCCTATTTTAATAAAATTCAACCAAAATACAGCTCGCACTTGTATAGTGAATCTGCCAAAAGTGTATTGAAAATTGATGGAAAAGCACCTGAATTTGGTCTAGATGCTGAAGAAGTTGATGCGCGTATTGTATTGCGAGATAACTTTGATGCACTGTTTGCAAAATATCCAGAAGTGTTGGTTTTTGGGGAAGATGCTGGAGAAATTGGAGATGTTAACCAGGGATTGGAAGGAATGCAAGCAAAATACGGCGAATTGCGCGTGTCGGATACCGGAATTCGGGAAGCAACCATTTTAGGACAAGGAATCGGAATGGCCATGCGTGGCTTACGTCCAATTGCGGAAATTCAGTATTTAGACTATTTGTTATATGCGTTGCAAATTATGAGTGATGATTTGGCAACTGTTTTATATAGAACCAAAGGAACGCAAAAAGCGCCTGTTATTATTCGTACGCGTGGACATCGTTTGGAAGGAATTTGGCATTCAGGTTCACCAATGGGCGCAGTTATCAACACCATTAGAGGAATCAATGTATTGGTACCTCGAAATATGACCAAAGCAGCTGGTTTTTACAACACATTGTTAGAAAGTGATGAACCGGCATTGGTGGTAGAATGTTTGAATGGATATCGTTTAAAAGAACAATTACCCACAAATTTAGGTGAATTTAAAACCAAAATTGGTGTGGTAGAAACGATCAAAGAAGGAACAGACATGACTGTTGTGTCATATGGTTCTACATTGCGTATCGTAGAACAAGCAGCGATAGAATTACAAGCTGTCGGAATTGACATTGAAATTATTGACTGTCAATCCTTGATTCCTTTCGATATCAATCATGATACGGTAAAAAGTGTTCAAAAAACCAATCGTTTGTTGGTGGTGGATGAAGATGTTCCTGGCGGCGCTTCTGCATTTATCTTACAACATATTGTAGACGAACAAAATGCTTATCAATACTTAGATAGCAAACCACAAACATTAACGGCAAAAGCACACCGACCTGCATACGGAACAGATGGTGATTATTTTTCAAAACCATCCGCAGAAGATATATTTGAAAAAATTTATGCAATGATGCACGAATCCAATCCAGCGGATTTCCCTGTATTATACTAAACTATATCTTTCAAAATATACAAAAACGTCAAGCTAATACAGCTTGGCGTTTTTTTGTGCATACGTCTTTATTTCATTACAAACTAAAAGACAAATTTACACCGATTATTGTCCAATAGTAGGTTGTTTTTCTAGTGTGACGCATTACAAAGTCATAGATTCGACATTATAAATATTAAAAAATGTATACACATGAAGAAAAACTATTTACACAATTTGATGCTCATATGGAGCTTCATTTTTATGACAAATGTGCAAGCACAAGACCTAGAAGGTGATGTTTGGAAGGTATTACCAAACACAGCCTCTATTTCGGCAAGTACCATTAATGCGGAGTTAGCCACCGGTAAAATAGTAACCTTTGCCGCAAATCAAGAATATCTAATCACTGATGGTACCATTGAAATCCGCACAGGACAAACGTTACATATCCCAACCAGTGTTATTTTAAGATTCCCTTCAAGTACTAATACTGCCATCAAAATGTATGGAGCAAGTTTTAATGGAAGTGATTACAAAAGTGGAAGTAAATTGACAGGAAGAGGCACCATAATAGGATCTAATGATAATGGTATTGTTTCAAATTGCAATACTGGAACAAATAATGTTGGTATACTAGTTATGGGGGCAAGCAGCAGAGTTGAATTGGGTAGAATCTATAATTTTGGATCTGGTGTAAAGCTATTTGGAAATAGTACGCATGCTAACGAAACTTATCAATCAGGAGTTGATGAGAATAACAATCCTATTTATAGGAACTATGGATATTCTGCGGGTGCGCAATATAAC
>JBCCLS010000496.1:0-3396 GCA_039026835.1 Bacteroidota bacterium
CAAAAACCTTGTTGGGAATTGCATTAGAATCTGGATTTAACTCAAAATCCACATTTAACAGAGCATTTAAGAAACAAACCCAACACACACCTAAAGAATACTTTAATCAATTGTTGCAAAGCGAGCCAACATAATATTCCACAAAGATTTTTAACACAATGTGTATGGAAGTCTTGCAAAGTTCAACAATTGAATATCACATAGAAAATCTCAAAAAATAAGTGTCAAATCACGATTTGCCGCGTTTTACATGGAGAGAACTTGCACATTTGTATCATTAATAACGCACCGCCAATACTTTTAATTGGATATACCTTAACAACACAAATTAATGAAACTACACATGTTACTTCTCGTTTTTCTTTTATCATCGTGGCTCACAATTGGACAAAATTTGACCAACACACAACAGCAACAATTAGATAAAATTGTAACACAAGATGTTCCCAAAGACGCACCAGGAGTTGCCGCGGGAATTGTAAAAAACGGTAAGATTATTTACACCAAATACGCAGGATATGCCAATTTGGAAGACAGCATTGCTGTTGGAACTTCTTCGCGATTTAATATTGCGTCTAATGGCAAACAATTTACGGCTTTTGCCATTTTAATGTTGGAAGAAAAGGGAAAACTGCAATTGGATGATGACATTCGCAAATACCTTCCCAATCTATACAAAAACATTCAGCATCCGATTACGATCAAACATTTGCTCAACCATTCAGCTGGAATTCGCGATGTATATAGTTTGTGGAGTTTTCAAGGATATACTTGGTGGAAGCAGCAGTTTTCAAATACAGATGCTATGAAATTGCTTCAGAAACAAAAGGAAGTCAATTTTGTATCAGGTTCCAAATACTTATATAGCAACTCCAATTATATTGTGTTGACACAAATTGTAGAAAAGGTTACAGGTATGAGCTTTGTGGCGTATACCAATCAAATGTTTCGTGATTTGGGCATGCCCAACACATCGTTTGTAGATGATTTCAACAATATCAAAGGTCCGATAGCCAAACCATATTTTAGTTTTGATACATGGAGTACGTATGATTGGACTTGCAATTTACATGGCGATGGTAACTTATTTTCAACCTTGGAAGATCAGCTACAGTGGGAAATGCTGTTACAAACCAAAAAAAGTGCTGTATTTTCAAAAGAAATTCTCACCAAAAGTCAAGAACTAATTGCTAATACCAACATTACAAATTATGGCTATGGTGTTGAATTTGGAGAACATCGAGATGAAAAATATCGTTTTCACGGCGGCTCAACAGGCGCATGGAAAGCCATCACAACACGATTTGATACAGGAAATTTTGCAGTAGTAACGCTTATCAATACAGGAAAAGCAGATCCTATGATGCAAACCTTGCAAATGGCAGATGTATTGTTGAACAAATCAAGTGCGAAAGAAGATTTTCCTATTGTACCCGCAACTATAGGCGCAAAGGTAAGTACCAAAGATATCTTAGGAATCTATCGTACAAAAGGCGGATATATAATGAAGTTTGAACAGCGTGAAGGCAAATTATATATGATTCGCTCTGGGCGAAATGATATAGAATTGGTACGTGAATCAGCCAATGTATTTCACCAATCGAATGATGCGCCGTTTAAACAAGAATTTACTAAAAATAGTGAAGGTGTCATGCAAATTACGGCGTATTATCCAACGGTAGCACCTTTTACACTTGCACGTATTGAAAGCGATTTGAGCACTTTTGATTTTAGTGCGCTGAACGGTTCTTTTCGCAATGATGAAATAGATGTTTCATTCTCTATCAAAAATATTGCAAAAGAAAATTATGAAATCACGATGGGCGATGAAACTAGTAAAGGATTGTTAGTGTATGACAATGAAATGTTGGTAGATGGATACAATCTGTTATTCACAAAAAATGCTGATGGAACGATCAACGAAATCCGAATCAATTCTGGGCGAATTCAAAATATGCGCTTTGTACGAAAGTAGGAGGATTTATAAGTTTCGATTTCGTTCGTCAAAATACGAATCTAGATGCTTCTCATTACGTTTTTTAGCAATATATGCGCCAGCAAAAAATAAAGCGATGAGTCCAACAGCGATGGCGATGACGACGAAAATAATCATACATAAATTTTAAGTATAGGTATCATTACATAAAAAAAAGTTACAAAAAATTTGATTTGACCTGCGCGAATATAATGTACACAAATATTAAAATCGATTATATCAATTTATTAATTTGCTAATTTGAAAATGTATCAATTACTTGCTGATGACAAATACAAGTAACTTTTGATAAAAAAACTATGATTCGTCATTACGAGCGTAAGCGCGGTAATCTCATTCTAAGTGCAATAGGAGTTTTCTTTGAATGAGATTGCTTCGTCTTTTCCTCCTCGCAAAGACATATCTAAGGAAAATCAACGGAATAATAAAACTAGAATTTTAAATTGAAAAATAACCTAACACCCAAGACCTAAAACCAAAAACCCAACCACTACAAATCATCCGTAAAATGCTTTCTGGACTTTTCTTTGCCAAACTTTTCTGTATTATACGCTTTCGATTGTCCTTTTGGAACACTCAGTGAAGTCCATTCGTCTCCACGAATTTGTTTCGCTACATATACAATTTGACCAATATGATAGGGATAATGACACAGTTGTCGCGTCATGGCTTCCAATACGGTGTGTCCCATATTTCTAATATAAATAATACGAGAAACATCTTCCGCTTGCAACGGATTGATGGCATCAAACAAGCATTGCCAACCTTTTTCCCAAGCAGTGATCATTTCCGCTTTTGAAGTGTATGTGTCCTCAAATTCTTGATCGCGGTGTCGCCATTCCTTTTCGCCATCTTCCGAAAGAAAGTTTGTCCAACGACTGAGCATATTCCCCACAATATGTTTTACAATTACCGAAATGGAATTGCTCTCTTCATGCTGTTGCCAGTGAATATCTTCGTCGTTCAATTGTGCAAACGTTTTATCGCCCAAGCTTTTATAATAGTCAAATTGTTTTTTGCTACTTTCTAAATAATTTTCGGCTACAGAATTCATACAATTAGAAGTTTAGACTGTTTTCCATCATCGCTGAAATAGAAAAAATCTTTATGCATATTTAGAGATCCTTTTTTTAAAATAAAATAACGCTTTTCCATACACATGAAAATAATGAAATATTCAGCAGGAAAAAAATTTACTAACATTTATATGTGAGAATAAAGCACATTTTGTGAAGTGAGCAGGCATTATTAATTTTCTTTCTGCACGAGTGCTACAATATTACATTATTTTAAGTATCTTACAAAGGACAAAATTATACAGCAAAAAACGAAGTCTAACCAAAAAATAAAAATTTGTAAACCTGCCCTGAACTAAATTTTCATTAAAACTGAAACTAACC
>JBCCLS010000497.1:0-3393 GCA_039026835.1 Bacteroidota bacterium
GTAAAACCACAAAATACTAAATGAAAAACATTACTAGGTTTTAGGTGTTAGGTCGCTAAGCTTTAGGGGTTTGGGGAAATAAAATTACTGAACAACGAAACAAAAAACAAACGAAAAAGAAGTTGAAAAGTTTATACGTTTAGGAGTTTACGTTTCAAAGAATAATTCACAATTTAAAATTCAACATTTAACATCAAACGAAATAAATATAAAATGTAAAACCGCAAAATGTAAAATGAAAAAGTAGGTTAGCTAACAACCAACAACCAACAACCAACAACCAAAACACCAAAAGGCGAAGCCGATACCAAAGAGAAGCGTGACCAAAATTCTAGAAGCGAAGCGGTCTAACATCTAACAGCACGCAGTGCGCTCTAACAGCGCAGCGGTCTAGTATCTAATAGCACCAGCGTATCCAACCTACATCATCCCAGAAAAGAAAATTGCATTCATCAACAATTTATTTGTTCCATACCAAAATGCTCTAAAATTAGTATTATCAGTAAATGCAATGACACGTCCACGGCCAAGTCTAGCGGTTTGAAACGGCACACTGTTCTGCAAATGCTCCAAATTCTCTTCCGAAATATAACCACTCAATAACGGTGAATCTGTATACTGAATCGGATTGTTATAACTTCGTTTGTTTGGATTCATAAAAATGGTCGTATTGCGGAACATGGGTAACTCATCTTTCAAGTATCCAAAATTAATCGGATGCGAACGGTCGATCTTCGTATTAAAAATAGCGCCACCAATAACTTGTGCACCGCTGTGATCTCTGCGTTGTTCAAATGTAACATTATTGGCAGGAATACCAGTTTTCTTAATATCCAAATTGATAAAACCTTCTCTGTTCAACAATCGAACCGTATTTCGGTAGCCAATCAAAGTGCCGCCCGCACGAACCCACGTTTTCAATTTACTTATGTCTTTTTGCGGAAGCAAATTTGTATTTGGTAAAATAATATGCGTATATCTTGACAAATCCATTCGACCAAAATTACGTGTGTCGAGTTTTGTAAGCGGAATTTCAAATCGTTGATCAAACAAATGCCAAATCTCTCCCGCGTCATACGAATTGATGTTATCACCAATAATCATCGCAACTTTTGGTTGTCCAATTGCTTCAAAATTATTACTTCCCAAATCAATGCCTTCCGTCAATCCAGAAGAAACGGCTGTAATGTTGAGGTGACTTTCTTGTGCTACAGTTCGCAAAAACGTACGCATTTCTTGCACACTCAATCGCTGATTCTGTACAGGAACCATAATCGTCCCGTAATCATAACGCGTTCCTTCTAGCGTAAATGGTCGCAATGCAACTTTAGCACGTAATCCATTCGCTCTAATTTTTGCCAAAGCTTTGGGCGCGTAGTAGGCATTCCATTCAAACAAAAAGGCATAATTTCCAGTTCCGTTGAGGTTTCCTGTAGGCGCTTGCAATTCTGTAATTTCATTGCCTGCATTATTCAAACTTGCCAAATCATCGTACGAAAGGTTAAATGCCAATGGAAACGTCCATGCAGAAATATCATAAAACAGACTATCTTGAAACTTCGTGCGCTTTTCAAACATCGCATTGATCAATCGGTGCTGCCGCTGATCTTTGGGAACAATATAACTTGCATCTTTCTTATATTTTGTACCGTTTACCGTAAAATCATTTTGAACATCGTGTACTTTTATTTGATGACGTTTTAAAATCTCAGCCAAATGATAGGCTTTTGCCGCGTCTTTCTCATCTCCAAAAATATAGGCTTTTGCTTTGGTGCGCGAAGCTTCTTTTCTTGCATTTTCATAAAACTGTCTTTGATAGCGCAGAATAGTCGTGCGCATACTATTGGCAGCTTCTAGCGTAGACAATGCCGCTGTAAATTGGTTACGGATTGAAAATGGAAACGTAACCAAACCATTCTCACTCTCTTGAAGATGTCCACGAGAACTCGCTTGCTCGAACAAAATTCCAATACTTCCATTAATATCTGGGAAAGTTGAACCTTTTCCGTAGTAAAAGTCATCAAAGCTTTCTTCTGTATAATACAACGAACCAATCTTGTCGAAGGCTTTCGCGTGATACGTGGCAATCTCTTTGGTTAAATCCTGATTCATCTGTGGTGTCAACGGATGTGTTCGTGACGGAATGCCTGGCTGAAAGAAAAATGTAGCATTCGTGCCCATTTCATGGTGATCTGTCACAATATTTGGTGTCCAACGATGAAAGCTGTTAATACGCGCTCTTGATTCTGGCAATTGTACAGGCAACCAATCACGGTTCATATCAAACCAGTAATGATTTGTACGTCCGCGTGGCCATGATTCTGTAAACTCTCTATCTTGCGGATCGCTGATGAGGTGTTCGCTCTTATGCATATTTACCCAACCAGCAAAACGTTGCATTCCATCCGGATTCATACAAGGATCGAGCAAAACCACGGTATTTTTCAATAAATCGTCTATCTGAGAGCCTTCGGCAGCAGCCAAATAATACGCTAATACTAACGAGGCATTCGCGCCGCTGGGTTCATTTCCATGAATAGTGAATCCTTGATAGACAACAATTGGCATTTGTGTAATTTGTGCATTGGCGCCACTTGTTTCCGTCAAACTCACGTGTTTTTGACGAATTTCTTCAATATTTTGTTGATTTTCTGGTGAAGTAATCGTCAATAAAATTAATGGACGATCTTCAAAGGTTTTCCCACGGTCTTCAATCGTAATTCGATCAGAGCTTGCTGCCAATGTTTTCATGTACATCACAAGTTTGTCATGCGTTACATGCCATTTTCCAACGTCATGTCCAAGGACACTTTCGGGAGTTGGGATACTTTTATTGTAGGTTACATCGGTGGGCAAATAATAGGAAAGTGTAGCATCTTTCTGTGCATTCATCATAAAAAAACAAAAGAAAAATGCAGTGAGCACAAGATTTGAAAATCGAGACATAAAAAGTTTGGATTGGTTTATTTCTACAAAAATCAACTATTTGCTATCCAATTCAAAACGGTAATACCGTAATTTAACAAAATTGCGCTTTGAAATGATGAATGTTGAATTTTAAATTTTGAATTGTTTTTTACGGCAAACGTCAGTTCGAGTGTTTTTATAAAGCGAAGCGAAATAAAAATGTATCGAGAACTAATTGTTTACGGGAAATTTACTATTGATTACCAAGTACTTCTCGATATGATCCTGAATCATACTGAATCAAGTTCAGCACAAGAGTTCAGGACACTCGAAGTAACGCTAAGTTTTTAATGTAACGATTAGGTAATTTGAAAATGTATCAATTGATTTTTGATGTACGATTTACGATTTGAAATGCCCAACGTCAGTTCGAGTGTTTTTATGAAGCGAAGCGAAATAAAAATGTATCGAGAACTAATTGTTTAC
>JBCCLS010000498.1:0-3393 GCA_039026835.1 Bacteroidota bacterium
ATTTTAGGGGATAATTTGAATTAATGGTAGAATTATAATCACTAAAAATAGTGTTTTTTTAGTGTTATTTCCAAAGAACCTACATGATTTAAAATGTATAACAACAGTTAAAAAGAACTTTAATTCACCTTTTACACAAGTTTTTCCTTAAAAAAAGCGATGGTACGTTCCCATGCTAAGGTGGCTGCCTTTTTATCATAACGCGGCGTGGTATTGTTATGAAATCCGTGATTTACATTTGGATAAAAATGTGCTTTGTAGTCTATTTTGTTCGCTTTCAATACTTTTTCGTATGCTTCCCAACCTGCATTCACACGCTTGTCCAATTCAGCATACTGTAATAATAAAGGTGCTTTTACTTTGGCAGCATCTTCATCATTTGGTTGACGCCCATAAAATGGTACAGCAGCTTTTAAGTCAGCAAGTCGCACTGCCATCATATTGGAAACCCAGCCGCCAAAACAAAAACCAACTACACCAACTTTTCCATTACATTTCGGATGATTTTTCACATATTCATACGCAGCAATAAAATCTTCTAACATTTCATTGCGATCGCGCTTGCGTTGCATTGTTCTTCCATCGTCATCATTGCCAGGATAGCCGCCTAAAGGTGACAAGGCATCAGGTGCCAAACTTACAAATCCTGCCAAACCAGTTCTGCGCCCTACATCTTCAATGTATGGGTTCAATCCTCTATTTTCATGAACTACGACAACGCCCGGAAGTTTGGTATCCATATCTTTTGGCATGGAAAGCAATCCTTTGATAGAGCCGCCGCCTTTTGGCGATTCATAAGTAATATACCCTGATTCCAGCTTTGGATCATCTTTCGCAACTTCTGCGGTAGTTGTGTAATTAGGCGACATAAAACTTAGCAACGCACCTACGGTAATACTTCCTGCGGCATACAAAGAAAGACGCTCAATAAACTGGCGTCGTCCAATCTTATTATGTGCATAATCATCGTATAAATCAAATACTTCTTGTTTGATGTCTTCTTTCTTAAGTTGGCTCATGATCTGAGAATTTTGGTTGACTCTAAAGTTACGGAATCTCCCTGACTTTTAAATTTGACACAATATTTAATACATAATAAAAACGCTTACAAAAGTTTACATACAAGCTATTCTAGTTTATTTACCTCTAATTCAGTAGATACTGGAAATTGAAAATAGATCACTTTTTTCTTTTTGTCAGTATCCAAATATTCAACGCTTCCAGTTTTTAATTTGTCATACCATATCAAATTATATCGTTCACTTTCGTTACCGTCTAAGCTTACTTTGACTTTGTATTCTTCTTTTAGTGTAATAGCTTTGCCAAGTACCTGCTCTAGTTTATTTTTAATATTTTTCTGAATTTCTAATTCTATAGCCTTGGGCAATTTAGCTCCGATTTTGTAATTTGTAGAACGCAGAATTGAATTGTCAGTTGAAATATTTATTTGGTATTGAATCATTCTATTTCTTTCAATTTCAATTTTTGATCCTTTGGAAACTTTTTGTATTTCACTGGAAGCTCTTACTTTAATTTCAGTTAACGGCGATATTTTAAATCCGGAGAGTTTAGTATCATTATGAGTACTTGAAAATAAATCAGGATTTTCAAAAACTGGATTTTCAAAAATAAGGTCAGTATACATAACTGCTTTATCACATTTTTTTCCAGTAGTTTTACAAATCAGCGTATTATTTTTTACTTCAATAAATATTTCACATTCACATAATTTACTTTCTGAAGTAGTTATGAAAAAAACACCTTTGTAGGAGTCTTTTCCAGTTTTGACTATATCTTTAGCAAAAACTTGTCCTTTATCTAAAAGGTATTTATCTCCAAACCCTTGAATTTCTTCAACGATAAGTCTACTCTTTGAAAATTTAAATCTTGATTCACTATCAATACGATTTCCATCTTGATTTATCACTATCATGTCCCACACGCCATCTATGGGAAGATCAGGGCCAGGTAGCACCTCATTTTCTTTTGGCTGCTGCATTTCAATACAGCCAGAAAGTGAGCTTATAATTACGAATAACAAAAGTTTATATTTCATGTTTTTGTATTTAAATTAATATATTTTCCTTTTAAAATTAAAAAATACTATTCAGAAAACACTTTTCATGTATTGTATGTGAGGATGTTTTTTAATTTCATTGGTTCAAAAACGATTATTGAAGACATAATTGATAACCACCAAAATCCAAAAATACTTTTGATACCGTCTTGTCGCAATACAACAACATTTCTACTACAACCGATACATTCCTACATCCAAGAAACACTACACAAACTTCTTTCTTTTTTGTATCTTAAAGCGTTAACTTAAATCAATATTATTATGAAAAAAAGAAATTTAATGGCACTTCGATTAAACAAACAATCCATTTCTAGCTTTGATAGCTACAAGTTAAATGGTGGAACATCAGAAACAGCAGATTGGGATTCGTGTATCTCTTGCGCGGGACCACCGCCAAAAACAGTCATCAAAAAAAGTGATGATTGTACACAAGTAGTTTGTGTCCCTTCTGTTGGATGCACTATGTAAAATGTTGCCAAACTAGTACATCGCTAAAAAACGGACTTCGGTTCGTTTTTTTATGTTTAAATTACTCTTTTACAATACATCTGCTGATTTGGTTGAAAAACGTATCTTTGAAACGCACACAACCAATCAACATGAAATACATTGCCATCTTACGTGGAATTAACGTTTCGGGAAGCAAAAAACTGCCAATGGCAGAACTTCGAACCTTACTTTCTAACTTGAATTTGACAGATGTAAAAACCTATATTCAAAGTGGAAATGTAGTCTTTACCTCAGACGAACAAGAGCAACAAAAACTGGGAAATCTAATCTCGGAAGCGATCAAAAAGCAGTATGATTATGAAGTACCTGTCTTAGTGAAAACAATTGCACAATGGAAAAACGCCATGGCAAACAATCCATATATTGACAAAGACATATCCAAGCAAGCCATTACATTTTTAGCGACAACTCCCGCAGAAACAACTTTTGAAATCAATAGTAAAGATGACGAATTTACAATCATCAATTCAGAAGTATATCTCTATTGTCCCAATGGTTTTGGAAGAAGTAAATTGACAAACAATCTCTTCGAACGAAAACTCAAAACACAAGCAACCACAAGAAATTGGAAAACAATCCATAAACTGCTAGAAATGGCAGAAGCATTCTAATTGGTAGTGAGATATTAGTATTGAGTATTGAGATTTTTATCAAGAAACTTCGAATTAACGAACAAACAGCAAATAAGTCGAAAAGTGTATAAGTTTAAGGATTTAGACTTTGAAACGAAAATAAACAAACAGCGAAGCGATCTAACAAACAAAAAACAAAAAAAACAAACAACAACAATGCAAGAAAAAAAA
>JBCCLS010000499.1:0-3390 GCA_039026835.1 Bacteroidota bacterium
GTTGAATGTTGAATTGTCTTTGAAACGTAAACTCCTAAACTTATAAACTTTTCAACTTCTTCATTTTGAATTCGCTTGTTTGTTGATTTGTTGATGCGTTCTTTGAAACTTCACCACACTATTCCCTAATGCCTAATCACTAATGCCTGACGAGAACTTCTCAATTCTCAATACGAATATCTAAGAGCTCATCAAAATATATTCTTGAAAGATACGTTTCGTATGATAGACAACTAACAACCGATTATGAAACATACATTACTATTCGTCTTTTTATTAATACTTTCTATTGGATATGCGCAAAACGACACTACTTTTAAAGTACGAATTGATGCGAATGTAGAAAATGCAAACGATCCCGAAGAGAAAGAAATCATTGCACTTTGGACAGACTATTTGCAGTCTGGTGAATTCCAAAATCTAGAAACTACCTATTGGGATACAAGTCAATTTCGAATTCCAGATTTTTCCTTGTGGATGGTAGATCTAAGAAGTCTTCTCACCAGAACTCCAAAAGTACAATGTACTATTTTAGGTGTGTTTCCTGTAGAGAATGATCATTACACAATCAAAACTTCTTTAGCACATTTGGGCGACGAAAATACCATTGTTTTGGAAGCGATTCTTTCCGTGTATGCAAAAAGAATCAATGGGAAATATAAGCTCATCAGCAGTACGCAATATCACAAATCGCTATGGGAGAAAAAACAAGTTGGTAAGATTACGTACTACATTCATCCATTTCACAAATTTGATGAGAAAGAAGCACAGCGCATGAATGCGTTTAATGAAAAGATGGCACGTATTTTTAAGACACAACCGATTTCATTTGACTATTTTGTGAGCACGTATTCTCGTGAGATTGTACGCTTGCTAGGTTTTGAATATATGGGAAAAATATACATTCCCAAGCAAATGGGCGGACTTGCCGATATTCATAATAATATTGTATATGGCGGAAGTAATTCTGCATTTTATGGACATGAATTAGTACATTTATACACGTATACATTATTCCCTGACGCAGATCATTTTTGGTTAAATGAAGGAGCCGCTACATATTTTGACGGAAGTGGTGGCAAAGATTTGACTTGGCATACAAAAAAGTTAAAAGCCTATCTTTTAGAAAACCCAGATTTTGAAATTTCGCTGAGTGAATTGCGAGGTTACATTCCTAACGGAGAGCATCATACTGAATTTCGTTATGTTATTGGCGGATTGATCTGTAAAGAAGTTGTTGAAAAGCAAGGAATGGAAGCACTTATTGAAGGATTACGGACTGTGCATACGGATGAAGATTTTTTAAATTTTGTCGAAACGAAGTTGGGAGTCAAACCTGTAGATTTTTCTAACTACATTCATAAAATTGCAACAGAATAAGTACTTTTAGTTTTTACTTATTATAATTATGAAGCCTGAAGTTAAGTATATTGAATTAAAAAGTGGTTTTGGTGATAATGGTCCCGCGTGGATTGGACTTGCCTCTTTTTCAAAAAGTGGGAAAACCGTTTATTTTAATAACAAAGCCTATCGTAATTTGGGGGGAAGTGGTGTTGACGGAGGAAATTATGCCGATTGGGAAACCTCTGAAGAATATTGGATCTCAAGTCCAAAGAAAGACATGACCGACAGACATAAGTTTGGTAGTGGAAAAATAGTTGTTGAAAGACGAATTTTAGGTGAGTATTTGAAAATTGTTGGCAAAACAGAACTTCCAAAAAATAAATATGAAGTTGTTGATGTAGATGTAACCCTTCCAAAAGAACGTATCAATGAAGCAGCAAACGAAACAGTAAAATCTACAAAAGCATGATGCTACTATTTTTTAAAAAACTCTAAAGGAACTCAAATTTCTAATTGAGAGAGTAAACGAAATAGAAGAGAATTCTCCTGACAAAAAAGCCATAAAGCTTAAATCAATTTCTGCGATTTTGCCTTTTGCACGGCTTCCATCTTGTTGTGTACTTTGAGTTTTCGATAAATATTTTCAATGTGTTTTCGAATGGTTCCTGTGGCAATGAATAGATTTTCAGCAATTTCGTTATAGTTCAAACCTTTGCTCAATTGCAACAACACATCGGTTTCACGTTTGGTGAGTTTTACTTTTTCAATCGCTTCTTCACTTTCTGTGAGTTGCAACGGATTTCGTAATAAATTCAGCGCTTTCAATGCAATACTTGGCGACATCGGTGCGCCATCGTTCACGACCTCTAAAATAGATTTATGAATGTTTTCCGCGTTGATTTCTTTCAACAAATATCCATCGGCACCAGCTTGAATCGCTTTAAAAATATTTTCTTCGTCATCAAAAACAGTTAACATAATAATTTTAATCTGTGGATGCTTTTCCTTTATGATTTCTGTCGCTTTGATTCCATCCATTTCCGGCATTTGAATGTCCATCAAGATGACATCTACATTGTGATTTGCGGCTAACTTCCCAACCATTTCTGCACCATTTGCCGCTTTAAATTTGAACTCAAAATCATCGAAAAAAGAGAGCTTTTCTATCACAGCTTTTGCTAAAAAATGATTGTCTTCGGCTATGGCAATTTTAAGTTTCATGGTGGTGATTGTTTGTTTATTTGTGGATTTGTGTTTTTGTTAGTTTGTCTTTTTGTTGATTTGTTTGTTCGTTTTTTTGCTGGTCAACTTTATACTTTTAAAACTATATACTGTAACACACGTTCGTTTTTTATAGCATATATTTTACAATAATTTCTGTCCCTTCAGAAGGTTTTGAATTGATATCGATATGCGCGTTGATTTCGTTCATGCGTTTTTGCATATTGTACAATCCGTTCCCTAGTTGTATTGTTTCTTTTTCAAATCCGATACCATCATCTTTCACGATAATTATAAGTTGATTGGCTTCTTCTTTGAAGTGAACCGTAACCACATCAGCCTTGGCATATTTCAGTGCATTGTTGATAGCTTCCTGAATTACACGAAATAAATGCATGCCTTGAATCGCAGTAAATTCAACAGGAGAATTCACTTCGTTGCTAAAGTCAAATTTTACGTGTTGTTTGGCAACTTTTGCTTTTTCAATAAACGCCAACGTTCTGCTTTGTAAGTCGGTCAGTGTAATTTCATCTTTGTTCATTGCCCAAATGGTATCCCGAAATTGATCAATAGTTGCCGATGTAAATTCACTAATGTATCCAAGTTTGTCTTTAAACTCCACCGAAGTATCTTTCGCAGCGTATTTGAGGTTGTCAATTGAGGAAATGATGAAAGATAATTGTGCGCCAATATTGTCGTGCAAATCACGTGAAATGCGCAGTCGTTGTTCCTGTAATTTATTTTGGGTTTCTATTTCTTTTAATGCTACTTTTAGCTTGTTTTCTTTGATGAGTTGTCTGTTTTTCAACTTCTGCTGATTGTAAA
>JBCCLS010000500.1:0-3389 GCA_039026835.1 Bacteroidota bacterium
CGATCAAATCATTTGGACAGATATTCCTGGGCACATTAAAATTAATATCTACCGAATTATTCAGGAGTCTATTCAAAATATAAACAAATACGCGCAAGCAGAAAACGTGATACTGGATTTTAAGAAAAATGATGATCATATTATCCTGACTGTAAAAGATGATGGCATTGGTTTTGACCAAGACAAACGAAGCAGCGGCATTGGATTAAAAAATATGAGATCAAGAGTAACTTTACTTCATGGGCAATTTACCATTAACTCCATTCCAGGTAAAGGAACTTCTATTAGTGTTGACGTTCCTATGACGTAGAACTTAACCTTACCAAATGAATAAAGATATAAAAGTACTAATTGTAGATGATCATCCAATGATCATTGAAGGCTATAAAAACGCTCTTTTGGGAGTCAATTCAGATGAAATGACGCTCCGAATTGATACTGCCGATAGTTGTGACGGCGCTTACACGAAAATTAAAAATGCATCTACAGGAACACCGTATGATGTTGTTTTTTTAGATATTAAATTGCCGCCTTCGAGCGATGGAAAAATTATCTCAGGAGAAGATTTAGGGATCAAAGTAAAAGAATTACTACCCGATACCAAAGTTGTCATCCTTACCATGTTTAATAACAACTTTAGAATTCACAATATTCTTAAAAACATCAATCCCGATGGATTTTTAGTGAAAAGTGATGTGACTTCCGATGAATTAATGCGCGCTTTTCAAGTGGTACTCACCGATCCGCCGTATTACAGTCATACAGTGACGAAATTATTGCGCACGCGTATCATTAATGAAGTAGTGTTGGATGATATTGACAGAAACATTCTATTTCATCTTTCTAAAGGGATTAAAACCAAAAACTTAACAGAATACATTCCACTATCATTAGCCGCCATAGAAAAGCGCAAACGACATTTAAAAGAAGTATTTGATGTGGAGAAAAAAGGAGACGAATCGCTCCTAGAACAAGCAAGAAATACAGGTTTTCTGTAAAAAAACATACAAAAAAAAGCTGTTTGAAAATTTAGAAACGTCATTCTGAGCTTTATACTGAAATGAATTCAGCACTGGCTTCAGAATCTCATCGTAATTAGTTCAATAATTATGAGAAACCGAATTAAGTTCGGTTTGACGAAGTCTTATTTTAAACAGCTTTTTGTATATACTAATTTCTAGTTTGCTACTTCACTGATAAATTTGATACGATACAAACGCAATTCTTCATCGTCGTAATCGCCATCAAATTCCTCCATCGCAGCAGAAATTTTATCGGTTTCGGATTCTAAAAAGTATTCGTGTATCTCTTCTTGCTGATCTTCATCTAAAATATCATCTATCCAATAGTTGATATTCAATTTGGTCCCGCTATACACAATTTGTTCCATTTCTTTGATGAAATCTGGCATTTCCAAGCCTTTTGCGGAAGCAATATCATCTAAAGGTAATTTTCTATCAACACTTTGAATGATATATAATTTCAATCCAGAATTAACACCAGTACTTTTCACCACCAAATCATCTGGACGTGTAATATCGTTTTCATCTACATATTTTTGGATGAATTCGATGAAATCTTTACCATACTTTTTTGCTTTTCCATCGCCAACACCATGAATATTCTTCATTTCTTGAAGCGAAATAGGATATTTCAATGCCATATCTTCCAATGACGGATCTTGAAATACTACAAATGGTGGTACGCCTAAACGTTTGGCTACCTTTTTGCGTAAGTCCTTCAACATTGACATCAATTGTTGATCGGCAACAGCACCACTACCTTTAGAAGCTGTTATAATATTTGCATCATTGGCGGCGTCAAAATTATGATCTTCAGTCATCATAAAGGAAACTGGCGCATCTAAAAATTCCAATCCGGCAGCAGTTAATTTAATCACTCCGTAGGTTTCAATATCTTTTCGCAACAAACCAGCCACTAACGCTTGACGAATAAGCGCCATCCAGTATTTATCCTCCTGGTCGTTTCCAGTAGCAAAGAAAGGTTGCATATGTGTCTTGTGCGACTTAATCAATGCATTTTCTTTACCGATCAAGATATTTACCACATTCTGTGCCTTGTAGGTTTGTTTCGTGTCTTTAATGGTCTGTAATAGCTTTTCTACTTGTGGTTGTGCTTCTACTTTTTTCTTTGGATTCCGAACATTGTCATCCATATCAGCACCTTCACCATCTTCCGGGAATTCCTCTCCAAAATAATGTAGAATAAATTTACGTCGCGAAATAGACGTTTCCGCATACGCCACTACTTCTTGCAATAACGCATGACCAATTTCTTGTTCCGCTACAGGCTTTCCTGCCATAAATTTTTCAAGCTTCTCAATATCTTTATACGCATAAAACGCCAAGCAATGACCTTCGCCACCGTCACGTCCTGCTCTACCCGTTTCTTGGTAATAACTTTCAATACTTTTTGGAATATCGTGATGAATCACAAAACGCACGTCTGGTTTGTCAATTCCCATTCCAAAAGCAATAGTTGCGACAACCACATCACAATCTTCCATCAAAAACATATCTTGATGTTTTGCTCGTTTTTTAGGATCTAAACCTGCGTGATACGGCACTGCATTAATGCCATTAACTTGGAGTACTTGCGCCAATTCTTCTACGCGTTTACGACTCAAACAGTACACAATTCCGCTTTTTCCTTGGTTTTGTTTGATAAATTTGATGATATCCACATCAACATTCTTTGTCTTAGGTCGTACTTCATAGAATAAATTTGGTCTATTGAAGGACGCTTTAAACGTATTTGCGTCCGACATTCCTAAATTTTTCAAGATGTCTTCTTGAACTTTAGGCGTCGCCGTCGCTGTTAGACCAATAATAGGAATGTTATCTCCTATTTTTTTTATAATATTCCGTAAATTTCTGTATTCTGGACGAAAATCATGTCCCCATTCAGAAATACAATGGGCTTCATCAACCGCCATAAAAGAAATCTGTACGGTTCGCAAAAACTCTACATTTTCTTCTTTGGTTAATGATTCTGGAGCGACATACAACAACTTGGTAATACCATTGGTGATGTCTTCTTTAACTTGTCGTGTCTCCGCTTTCGTAAGTGAGGAGTTTAACACGTGAGCAATGCCATTCTCGGAGGAAATTCCGCGTAAGGCATCTACTTGGTTCTTCATTAAGGCAATTAGGGGGGAAACGACGATTGCAGTACCTTCCTTCATCAATGCTGGCAACTGGTAGCATAATGATTTACCGCCACCCGTAGGCATGATGACAAAGGTATTTTGATCGCCAATAATGCTTTTAATAACTTCTTCCTGTAGTCCCTTGAATTGACCGAACCCGAAGTGCTTCTTTAGTTCCTTGTATAAGTCAATTTCTACTAAACTCATTCTATCGTTTTAC
>JBCCLS010000501.1:0-3385 GCA_039026835.1 Bacteroidota bacterium
CGTTTTCAAGGACAAGAAGGAAATCAAGGACCATACAAATTGACAGGTCCGAACCAAGAATTATTTATTTTAATTATTTCTGGAAGTGAAACTGTATTTGTGAATGGACTTCCCGTAGAACGTGGCGAGAACAATGATTATATAATTGATTATAACGCAGGAGAAATCACCTTTACGCCTCGTTTCCCAATTACTTCCGAAATGCGGATTAGTGTAGAATATCAATTTACAGACAACAATTATACGCGTTTTGTAGCGTATGGAGGCGCACAATACGAACGTGAAAAATTCAAAATTGCTGGATATTTGTATTCTGAAAATGATTCTAAAAATCAACCCATTCAACAAAATTTATCCGAAGAACAAGTACAAATTTTACGCGATGCTGGAGACAATCAGCAGCTAATGACCGCGCCGTCAGCCATTGAACAAACATTTTCTGAAAATCGAATTTTATACCGAAAAGAAACTATTGACGGCTTGGAAGTCTTTGTATTTTCCAACAATCCGGATGACACGTTGTTTGATGTTCGTTTTTCTTTGGTGGGTGAAAATCAAGGAAATTATGTCTTATCCAATACTGCTTCTAACGGACGTATTTATGAGTATGTATCGCCTATTGCAGGTGTTCCGCAAGGAAATTATGAGCCTATTATCCAATTGGTTTCTCCAACAAAAATTCAGGTAGCGGTTGTCAACGGCGCGTATACACCAAGCAAAAAAACAGATGTGCAGTTTGAAGTAGGTTTTAGTGATAATGATGAGAATTTATTTTCGTCCATTGATGATGAAGATAATCAAGGATTGGCTGCTAAAATTAGTGTACGACAGCAATTGCTAGACAAAAAATGGAAAATAAACAGTTTTGCCAATTTTAGTCATATTGACGAAAAGTTTCAAACCATAGAACGTTTGTTTTCTATTGAATTTAATCGCGATTGGAACTTGGACACCAATTTTAATACGGGAAATCAGCAGTTTTTAACGACAGGATTGGACTTTTCCAGCGAAAAAAACGGTACTGCTCAATATCGTTTTGAATATTTAGATTTTAAAAATAATGCTTCGGGAAATCGTCATGTGATCCAATCTGATTTAAAATTTGGCAAACTACAATTGCAATCTAGCGGAAGCTATTTAACCAATGAAACCACCACAACTACTTCTGACTTTTTACGTTTGTTTGCCCGTGCTGCCTATAGTTTTACAAAAAGTTGGGCAGGCGCACGTGTCGATTTGGAAAGCAACGAACAACAGGAAATCGCTACGGAATCATTTACACCATTAAGTCAACGATTTAAAGCCTATACAGGATTTGTCGGCGTTGGTGATAGTTTAAAAATACATGCGGAAGTTGGCTATACCTATCGTGTGAATGATAGTTTGCGAAACAATCTATTGCAACGCGTCAATACTTCAAATACGTACTTTTTAAAATCGCGTTTGATTCAAAATAAAAACACACAATTATCGCTGTATGTTAACTACAGAACCTTGAATCAGGTAGATGAAGATTTGGAAGATGAAACTTCATTGAACTCGCGTTTGGTATATCAGCAGCGATTGTTTGATAATATTGTGACGTTGAATACCGTGTACGAAACCAATTCAGGAACGCTTCCACAACAAGAGTTTACGTATGTACAAGTAGATCCAGGACAAGGTGTGTACACGTGGAATGATTACAATGAAAACGGCATTCAAGAACTGGACGAATTTGAACTGGCACAATTTCCTGACGAAGCCATTTACGTGAGAGTGTTGTTGCCAAATCAAATTTTCATAAAAACACACCAAAACAAATTTAGTCAAGTAGTGACGCTCAATCCTTCTCAGTGGAATTCTAGTAAGACCAAAGGCATCAAAAAGTTTTTATCGCATTTTTACAATCAATCCTCATTTTTAATAGATCGAAAGATTCGACGCGAAAATGACAACTTTAATTTTAATCCGTTTGATAATGCCGAAGGCGAC
Organism: Bacteroidota bacterium; assembly: GCA_039026835.1. Taxonomy (GTDB): domain Bacteria; phylum Bacteroidota; class Bacteroidia; order Flavobacteriales; family Flavobacteriaceae; genus Kordia. The sequence continues at coordinate 1,975 of JBCCLS010000501.1, forward strand.
AATGTATTAGGGTTGAGTCAAACCTTGCGGAATGCACTTTTTTACAATCGTGGAAAGCAAAAATACACGACTTCGTATACTTTTTTAAACTCAAAAGCGAAAAACCTGCTTTCGGTTGGTTCGCAAGAAAACATAAATACTTCGCATCAATTTCAATTTACCCATAAAATAGGGAAGTTTTGGCTGACGGATTTGATCACAAGTACCGGAAAAACCGAAAGCGTTTCAGAGAACTTTCTCAATAAAAACTTTGAGATTAATTTGTTTAAGGTAGAACCTACACTATCCTATTTATTCAGTCGAAACAGTCGTTTTAGTGTGTTTTATAAGTATGAAAATAAAGAAAATCTCGTGGGTGATTCAGAAGCGCTCACACAACAAAGAGTTGGTATTTCATTTGCCTATAACAATGCGCAGAAAATTGCCTTGAATGGTGAGTTTAATTATTTCCAAAACAGTTTTGATGGCAATGCGTTTTCGCCCGTAGGCTACCAAATGTTGGAAGGATTGCAACCGGGAACAAATTTTACTTGGAACATTTTAATTCAGAAAAAATTGACCAAGTTTTTAGACTTGAATCTTTCTTATTTTGGTAGAAAAAGTGAAGCTTCACAGACGATTCACACAGGAAATGTACAGTTGCGTGCATTCTTCTAGAACAGCACTCAACTTAAAATTGTTCTAAATAAGACGCAACCTTTTTATATTTTCACATCATTATGTGGTATAATTGTTGTAATACAAAGCAACATACAACAACAAAACCGTTATGTATGAAATACGCTATGAGGAATTGATGCTAAACAATCCGTTACCAATAGCGAATTACATCTGACAACGCTTAACAAATAAAATACACAGATGAAAAACAACCTTACTTCTAAATTACTTGTACTACTTTTTTTAATCGGCTTTCAATCGTATGCCCAAGACATTATGAACAATCAAAACGACGCCAATGATCGTCAAACTGAATTCCGTTTGGATGTGTTTGACGCCGCTTTCTTTTCGGCAATTGACATTGGTTATGAGCGTGTTACCGATTCTTCGTATGGATATGGAGCCTCATTATTTGTAAATTTGAGAGATGCTGATGACGATGTAGCCTATTATGAAAAATTTGCGATCACACCTTTTTTCCGTTTCTATTTTTTCAATAGAGAAGATTTTGGCGCCAAAGGATTGTTTGCAGAAGTTTTTACAAAATTTGCTTCGGGTGATAATCCTGACAATTTGGATGAAGAATACTTTGATGCAGCAATTGGTTTGGCAATTGGTAAAAAATGGGTCAACCGAAAAGGATTTGTATTAGAACTTTCTTTTGGTGGCGGACGCAATATTGGATTGGATGATCTTTCACCAGAATTTACTTTTAGAGGCGGCATCTCGTTAGGATATCGTTTTTAGAAAA
>JBCCLS010000502.1:0-3383 GCA_039026835.1 Bacteroidota bacterium
AAAAAATATAAAAATTATCCGCCTAAAATTCAGAAAGGAATTTTACTGCATCGCCACATTGATACCTTTACAGATGCACATCCTACAGTTCGACTGAGTACCAAACGATTGCACAAAAATTACAGTCACTACAGCGGTGTGATTGTCGATATTTTATACGATCATTTTTTAGCCAAAAATTGGAAAAACTATTCCGATATTCCGCTTGAAACGTTTGCAGACGAGTTTTATCACTTGTTGGAAAATCATTTTGAAATCCTTCCGGAGAATGTGCAACGCTTGCTTCCATACATGATTCATGACAATTGGTTGGTGAGTTACGCCTCTATTGATGGCATACAAAAAGTGTTGGAAGGAATGAATCGCAGAACAAAAAATCGTTCCAAGATGAATTTGGCAGTCGTTGAACTTCAAGAATTTTATGATGAGTTTGAAGCAGAATTCACCTCTTTTTTTGCCGAACTCATCGAATTTTCCAAACAAAAATTAAATGAATTACAAAATGAATAAAGCCCTAATCTACGGCCTTTGCTGTCTATTTTTATTTTCGTGTAAAGAAACCCCAGAAGCACCTGTTGTAGGTGTCATTGCTGAAAAAGCGATGATCGTATCTGCACGCGTAGAAGCATCAACTATTGGAAAAATTATTCTCGAAAAAGGCGGAAATGCTTTTGATGCCATGGCAGGAATGGAATTGGCGCTCGCAGTTGCGTATCCGTATGCGGGAAGTTTAGGTGGCGGTGGATTTATGGTGTATCGCTTAGAAAATGGTACAATTGGCGGACTTGACTACAGGGAAAAAGCACCGTTAGCTGCACATAAAGACATGTATTTGGATTCCATCGGAAACGTAATTCCTAATAAAAGTAGATTGGGCGCGATGGCAGTTGGAATTCCTGGAAATATTGCAGGAATTTATGCTGCTCATGAGAAATTTGGAACTTTACCAATGTCAGAAATCATTGCACCTGTGATTGCATTGGCAAAAAAAGGCGTTGTTGTCACAGAAAAACAACAAAAACGTTTCGAAAAATACAGCAAGTACTTTTTTAAAGTAAACGATTCTAGCTTTTTATTTGGCAAACCTTGGAAAGCTACCGACACCATCAAACGATTGCAATTAGCAAAAACATTGGAACGCATTCAAAAAAACGGACGCGACGAATTTTACAAAGGAGAAACTGCACAAATTTTAGTAGATTTTATGCAGAAATCAGGTGGCGTGATGACACTGGAAGATTTGGCAAAATATGAAGTCAGATGGCGCTCTCCGATTACATTTACCTATGATGATTTGCGTGTAATTTCCATGTCGCCGCCATCAAGTGGTGGAATTTGTTTGGCGCAGATTATGAAAGCCATTGAACCGTATGATATAGATGCATTTGGGCACAATACTAAAAAATCCATTCAGCTCATAGTAGAAGCGGAGCGCAGAGCGTATGCAGATCGAAACTATTTTTTGGGCGATCCAGATTTTGTAAACATTCCCACCGACACATTATTAAATGAAGCATACATACGAGATCGGATGGCAAGCTTTTCTTTTGAAAAAGCCACACCTTCTTCGGAAGTCGCACATGGAAATATTGACATCATAGAAAGCGATGAAACAACCCACTACTCTATTGTAGATCAGTTTGGAAATGCGGTTTCGGTGACTACGACAATTAACGGCGCCTATGGTTCAAAATTATTTTGTGAGGAATTAGGTTTCTTTTTAAACAACGAAATGGACGATTTTAGCGCAAAACCTGGCGAACCTAATATGTTTGGACTCATTGGTGCGGAAGCCAACAGCATTGCGCCTGAAAAGCGCATGTTAAGTTCCATGACACCTACGATTGTTGAAAAAGATGGTAACTTGTACATGGTTGTAGGAACGCCTGGCGGTTCTACTATAATTACGAGCGTATTACAAACGATTGTAAACGTACATGAATACAATATGGGCATGCAAGAAGCCATCAATCAACCGCGTTTTCATCATCAATGGTTGCCTGATACCGTTCGTATGGAACCTAATGGATTTAGTGCAGCATTGCAAGCAGAACTCACCAAACTTGGCTATACAATTGATGCAACCAACAGTCCTGTCATTGGAAAAGTGGAAGGAATTTTGGTATTACCTAACGGGAAATTAGAAGGTGGCGCCGATCCTCGTGGCGATGATACTGCGGTTGGGTTTTAGGTGTTAGGTCTTGGGTTTTGGGTATTATTTTATTTCAAAAGAATTAAAAATCCGTTCTGTTTTTTCTTTGTTCAAATAGAATTCTCCAATCATTGAGCTTGTTGTTACCTTGTACGCTTTATCATTTTTAATAAATACAATGGATTTCCATTCTAAAGGTATGTAAGATATTGTTACACTACAATGGTATTCAATTGCTTTCATTCCTTTGAAAGTGATTTCCTTTTTCTCCTTAATTTTATAGTCTTTGAACTGCTCACTGTTTGACAATTGACTTTCATACTCTTCACAATACATTGAAAGGTTGTTGCGATTTTCTACTACGGTAACATCAAAGGTTGTCATCACAGACATTTTTTCTTTCGTTGGCTCACTTACGAGAATATAGTATCCTGGAAAGTCTCTTTGTACCCATTCTGTTGGATACTCAAACTTGATATTATCTTTTTCGAAAGTTTTCGCTTCTTGGCTTAATGAAAGCATTGAGAACAAGAGCAATATTGTGGTAATTGTTATTTTAATCATATTATTTTTTAATCTACAGTTAACGGTTTGGCGATGCGTAATGTCCCAAAAGATATTATACACACACGTTTTTGCAGTTTTTAAACTTTTTTATTGATCTATTCTATCAAATTTAACATTTTTTGCTCTACTGCTCGACACTTCAAAACCAATAATTTCTTTTGATTTGTTTCTTAAAAAAACAACCTTTAAAAACGAACCTTTGCTACCAATAAAGTAATCATCTTTAATAGCTTTTAATGTAAAATCACCTAATCGTGTATGGTTAGCAACTAATGTATTGTCTTCTATTCGAAAGGTGTAATAGGCATTTAATTCCATACTGTAATATTTTCCTGTAAATGCTTGAAGAGTTTTGGAATTGTAGTTTGCAGGAGTATATTTATATGAAATTATTTGATATCCATCATCTAGCGTAATGATCATTTGATCAGCATTAAAAGAGATGGCAATATATTCTTCTCTATCCATTTCAAACTCTTGTGCATCAACTGGAATTAAAGCAGTTTTACCATTTTTTGTAATGAATTTTAAGGTGTCGTTTTCTACTTTAATTTGACGCGAATATGCGTCGCCTTCATCCCAATAATGCCCTTCATACTGTTTTAAATATGGCGTTTTTTTTTGAATTGGTTTTTTATGAGTCAATAATTTTTTGGGTGTTGAG
>JBCCLS010000503.1:0-3373 GCA_039026835.1 Bacteroidota bacterium
ATAATTTAAATAAAACTACTTTTTGTCGTAAAAAACATAATCAGGTGTTTTACAAAATGATACATGCCAATTGGGAAGATTTAGAAAGCAAAAGTTGAAATCATTCCATAAAAAAAACGCTATTTTCTATCTTAAAATTACTGATAGAAAATAGCGTTTGATTGTTTTATTACTGTTGTTATTTTAGTAAGAAAGTAAATGTCCTGGTTTAGAAGCCATTTTTTTCAATGGTGGTGCAAATTTTGTGAGTTTGATACCTTCAACAGCAATTTTATATTCTTCAATGGTTGGTGTTCGTCCTAGAATAGCGGAAAGAACTACAACAGGTGTCGATGCTAGTAATGATTCTCCTTTTTTACGATCGGAATCTTTTACAACACGACCTTGAAATAAACGCGTAGAAGTTGCCATGACAGTATCGCCTTTTTCTGCTTTTTCCTGATTTCCCATACACAAGTTACATCCAGGTCTTTCCAAATATAAGATGTTTTCGTATTCGGTTCTAGCTGTATTTTTTGGTTTGAAATCGTCAAATTCGAACCCTGAATATCGCTGTAGTACGTCCCAGTCGCCTTCTTCTTTTAACTCATCAATGATATTGTAAGTAGGCGCAGTTACGACCAAAGGCGCTTTGAACTCTACACTACCATATTTTTCCTCGAGGTTTCTAAGCATTCTAGCAACAATTTTAATATCGCCTTTGTGTACCATACATGAACCTACAAAACCTAAATCTACATGTTTGATACCGCCATAGTACGATAATTCACGTATAGTATCGTGCGTGTAACGTTTTGATACATCTTCGTTGTGTACATCTGGATCGGCAATCATTGGCTCGTCAATAATATCTAAATCCACCACAAACTCAGCATAGTATTTTGCATTTTCGTCTGGAGTCAATGGTAATTTTTTTCCAGAACGAATTTCTTCTATTCTGTTATTTGCTTTATCAATAAGACCTTGTAGTACTTGCTTTTCGTTATCCATTCCTTTGTCGATCATAATTTTGATTCGACTTTTGGCAATTTCTAAAGATTCAATAAGTGTATCTGGTTGTGAAATACAGATAGAAGCTTTTGCTTTCATTTCCGCAGTCCAATCAGTAAAAGTAAAGGCTTGATCGGCTAGTAGACTTCCGATATGCACTTCAATGATTCGCCCTTGAAACACATTGTCACCGTCAAAATGATCTAGCATTTGCGATTGTGTAGCGTGTACTACATCTCTGAAATCCATGTGATCTTTCATTTCACCTTTAAAGGTAACTTTTACAGATTCTGGAATCGGCATACTTGCTTCCCCTGTTGCTAATGCAAGTGCAACAGTTCCTGAATCCGCACCAAACGCTACACCTTTAGACATACGTGTATGCGAATCTCCTCCAATAATGATCGCCCAATCATCCACAGTGATGTCGTTTAATACTTTGTGAATTACATCGGTCATGGAATGATAGTGGTGTTTTGGATCGCGTGCGGTGATTAACCCGAAATCATTCATAAACTTCATCAATCTTGGAATGTTTTCCTGTGCTTTTCGATCCCAAACAGATGCGGTATGACAACCTGATTGGTATGCGCCATCAACAATTGGTGAGATGACTGTTGCTGCCATCATTTCTAGTTCCTGTGATGTCATTAAACCTGTAGTATCTTGCGAGCCTACAATGTTTACTTGTACACGAACATCTGAGCCAGCGTGCAATAGTTTTCCAGGCGTGGTTCCCACAGCATTTTTGTTGAATATTTTTTCAACTGCTGTTAGTCCTTGACCTTCGTGCGATATTTCTTTGGATGCCGCATATACTTGTGGTACCTCAATTCCTAGTGCTTTTGCTGCGAAGGTTTGTAATTTTTTTCCAAAAACGACCGCATACGAACCACCCGCTCTCATGAATTCCATTTTTTGAGGTGTGAATGCTGCTGAAATATCTTTTACATATTTGCCGTCTTTGTATAATTTCTTTTCTTTTGTATTGATTGTTAAAACAGTTCCTGTGTCTATGGAATATTCTTGCTTTAAAATTGGTTCGCCTTCTTCATCCACAATGGTATCACCGTTTTCATCTTTTTGTTTGACCCAATTTTTAAGATCAAGTCCAATTCCACCAGTTACGCCAACAGTTGTTAAGAAAATTGGAGAGATTCCGTTAGTTCCTGCTACAACAGGCGCTATGTTGATGAAAGGAACATATTCACTAGCTTTTTTACCAATCCACAGTGCTACATTGTTTACACCTGACATTCGGGAAGAACCTACTCCCATCGTTCCTTTTTCTGCGACAAGCATGACGCGCTTGTCAGGATGCTGTGCCTGAATGTCTAACAAAGCTTGTTGTTGATCTTTGTTATGCTCAAACATACATTGTCCGTGCAATTCTCTATCAGATCGTGAGTGTGCATCACTTCCAGGAGAGAGTAAATCGGTAGAAATGTCGCCAACTCCTGCTACAAAAGTTACTACTTCAATTTCTTCTTGTACTTCAGGCAACTTTGTAAAAAATTCTGCTTTGGCATAACTTTCAATGATGTCTTTTGCCAAGGTATTTCCCGCCTTCATAGCTTTCTCCAAGCGTTCGGTATCAGCTTCGTATAGGAATACTTGTGTTTTTAACACTTTTGCTGCTTCTTCAGCAATGTTTGCATCATTTCCTAGTGCTAAATCGAGTAATACTTTGATTGAAGGACCACCTTTCATGTGCGACAATTGCTCAAATGCAAATGCAGGTGTTATTTCTTCTAAGACGGTTTCACCAAGGATAATTTCTTTTAAAAACGTTGCTTTTACACCAGCAGCACTGGTAGTTCCGGGCAACGTGTTATAGATAAAAAAGTTAAGAGAGTCTTTTCGGTGTGGATTGTCTTTGTCTTTAATTTGTGCAATAATGGCACTTAGTAATGCTTCGCCATCGATTGGTTTTGGGTGCAATCCTTCTCCTTTTCGTTCTTCAATCTCGTTGAGATACTCCTGATAAATGTTCATATAAGATTCCTGTTTCAATACTATTACGTGTGTTCTACTTTAGACAGTCGTAACCAATACTAGCTCCTTTCTGGTGACAGAAAGAAAAAGCCTATCGGTATCCGAGTGTGCAAACATTTTACCTATAATTTTTACCAACTTGGAATCAGCTGCTTGAATTATAAGGTAAAACTTTTTTTGCATATCAATATTAATGTTATGAGTTTAAGTGTTGTTGAAAGTTGTGCAAAACTACAAAATTATCTTCATTTTTAAAAATTCACAAAATACTATAATTTTTAGTGATTTTTTTATAGCATAAATTTGATTTTAATGAAAATAATTCAAAATATACAAAATAAAAAGGCTTAAAATTACGAAATTCATAATTTCAAGCCCTGTTTTTTCA
>JBCCLS010000504.1:0-3364 GCA_039026835.1 Bacteroidota bacterium
CAATTTTCTATCGAAAATTACTCGAAGTGACGTCTTTGCTTTTGCAGTTTATAAATTGTACATCATAACCGTCAGATCGAGTGGATTTGTGTAACAAATTTGTATCGAGATCTAGTTGTTTGCACTAAATTCCTTGTTAATTTTAAATTACTTCTCTACACTGTTTTTCTTCAAAATTTCACTTGAACTAATATCATGAGTAAAAACATAAAACAATTCGTGTATTCGTGGTAAAAAAAGAAAGAAAACGAACTGTTTCAATATTTTGCCAAATTCACTTGCTTTTGTCATAGAAATTGAACGAACATTTTATTGTTCCTAATTCAATTTCAATTTCGAATTCAAGTTCAAACTCAAAGCCGTGTAATTCACAAAATACATTTATCTTTAGGCAAAACTATTTCTATGCGTACATTCGATGTTGTCCATAAAGATTTTGAACACGATTTTATCAAATATCATCCTGACTTTTTAATGCAATTATTTGGTACTACAGATGTCGCACCTTTTTGGATTGCAGATATGGATTTTAAAGTCGCGCCGCCAATTTTAGAAGAATTGCAACGGTTGATCAACAGAGGTGTTTTTTCTTATGAATTTCCAACCAAAAAAGCGTTTACAGCAATTTCCAACTGGTTCTCTACACGACATGATTTACAACTTGTTGAAGATCGTTTTATCCAAGTAACAGGCGTACTCACAGGAATTTCACTGCTAATTCAGGAATTAACAAGTGAAGAAGACGCAGTAGTAATTCAAACACCTGTATATCATCAATTTGCAACGATTGTCAAAAACACGAATAGAAAATTAGTTCACAATCCACTAAAACTTGTCAACGGAACCTACGAAATGGATTTTGACGATTTAGAAGAAAAATTTAGTTCAAAAACTATAAAAATCATGCTATTGTGCAATCCACACAATCCTGTGGGACGTGTTTGGAGTCGAGAGGAATTGCAAACACTAATCGATTTGGCTCAAAAATACAACGTTACAATTATTAGTGATGAAATTCACGCAGATATTGTCTACCAACCTGCAAAATTTACGAGTATCGCGTCTTTTGATCAAAATCAGCATATAGTCATTATTGGTTCTCCAGCAAAGACATTTGGGATGCAAGGCATTGCTACAGGATATCTGTACATTGCAAAAGAAAAGATACATCAACAGGTTAAAAAAGCAATAACAACTTTATATCTTGATCACGGAAATGCACTTTCTGTATATGCAACTATGGCAGCTTATGCTAAAGGACAAAACTGGGTTGATGATTTGGTAGCGTATTTACAACAAACGTTGAATTGGATTGAACAATTTCTACAAGCACAACTTCCGCAAGTACGACTATTAAAACCACAAGGAACTTACCAAATTTGGTTAGATTATAGCGATTTGAATATCTCAGAAGATGCTCTGAAAGTGTTGCTTTTTGAAAAAGCTAAACTTGGATTTGCTCCAGGTTCTTGGTTTGGAGAAGAATGCGGACAGTTTATGCGAATGAATATTGCATCGCCTTTATCTGTCATTCAATCAGCATTTTATCAACTCAAAACTACAATTGAAGCGGTACAAAGTTAGTCTTTACATAGTACTACAATCTAAAATAGATTTGTGATAAAATGAAAATAGCACATAAGAATTAAAAAAAAGATTGTACTTTTGCGATTTACAAATTGTACATGAAATCAATCTCGCCCAAAGTCCTCATTATTCTTGCATTTATTGCGATTTATATTATTTGGGGAAGTACATATTTGATGAATAAAATTGCGGTTACTGAATTACCCGCGTTCTTCTTAGCTTCCTTTCGTTTTTTAATGGCAAGTATTTTAATTTTTGGAATTGCGCTGGCTTCTGGTAAAAAGCTTTCTATTACCAAGCGACAGTTTCGAAACTCAGTATTTGTAGCTTTTTTATTCATGGTTTCTGGAAACGGATTGTTTGTGTGGGCACTGAAATTTCTTGATAGTGGATTTGCCGCCTTATTGGCTTCTACACAACCGTTATTTGTACTTTTATTGATGCGTTTGATTGATAATAAACGTATGCAATTACAATCTATTGTTGGAATTATTTTTGGGATTATTGGTATGTATTTGTTGGTAAGTCAACGCGAATTGGTAACTGATGAAGACACGCTTATGGGAATACTCATCGTATTTTCCTGTGTTTTAGGTTGGAGTTACGCAAGCGTATTTGTGTCTAAAGCCGATTTACCTAAGAATCATTTGGTAAGTACAGGCTATCAAATGGGAATTGCCTATTTTATGCTTGCAGCAGTAAGTTTAGCCATTGGTGAGGAGTGGAGTTCACCCTTAGAGTGGAGTTCAGATGTGCAATTATCCATGACGTTATTGATTGTTTTTGGAAGTTTGGTGGCTTTTACTGATTTTAATTACTTACTAAAACAAGTTTCTACCGAAAAAGTAGCGACTGCTTCTTATGTAAATCCGGTGGTGGCTTTATTTTTAGGTTGGTGGATTTTAGATGAAAAATTGACCACACAATCACTCATTGCAGCAGGAATTTTATTAATTGGTGTCTATTTTATTACTTCGAGAAAAAAGAAATAGTAACGTTTATCCTTTCAAAAAATTTAATAAAAGGGTAGCAGCAATTCCGAAACCTGCGCCTGAAACAAAAATATTCCACTTTACATGCGCGCCACGTATGATTTTTGAATAAATCAACAATGCAATCATAAACAATGCAACAATATAGAGTTGTCCGGCTTCTATCCCAACATTAAAGGCAAACAATCGCATGACAATGCTATCTCCAAACAACATGATTTTAAGTCCGCTCGCAAACGCCAATCCATGAATTAGTCCAAAAACCAAGGCAATTGTATATTTGATTCGTGTGTTTGAAAAAGTACCTTCTTTATCGTAATTTATAATATTGGAAATGGCAGTGATCATAATGGTTATCGGAATCAACAATTCTACAACATAAGAGTTGCTAGGAACAATATCCAACGCACTCAAAATAAGTGTAATGCTATGTCCGATGGTAAAAGCGGTAATAATGATCAGTATTTGCTTCCATTGCGACAATCGGAACGCGGCACATAAGGTCATGACAAATAACAAATGGTCATACGCAGTTAGGTCTACAATATGTCCCCATCCAAACACAAAAAAATCATTAAAGCTATTCATTCAGGAAAGAATTAAAATGTGTATGTATACGAAGAATTATCTACAGTACTTTCAAAGTTTTTATTTAGCAGAAAAGGCGGCATATTAAACGTAATCCAATTGGATTGTTGATACTCAAATTCTTCAAAAAGCAATTCATTTTCAATGTATAATTCATCACCCTTTTTGAGATCAGCATAATTTTCTGAAAAATGTAC
>JBCCLS010000505.1:0-3360 GCA_039026835.1 Bacteroidota bacterium
AAATCCGTTTGGGAATCGCAGTTGTTTTTTCTTGTGAAATTCCCAAAAAAGGAACACACAAGAGTCCTACAAAAAACAACATGAAATCTTTCCTATTGCTTTATGTAGGACTCTTGTGTGTTCCTTTTTTGGGAATTTCACAAGAAAAAACAACTGCGATTCCCAAACGGATTTACACGACCAATCCACTGCAAGGAGAAGCTCCTAAAATTGACGGTATTATTGACGATGCAAGCTGGAACTCTGTAGAATGGGCAGGTGACTTTATCGAGAATCAACCGGACGAAAATACGCCTCCATCTCAACAAACTAAGTTTAAAATAATGTACGATGCCAAGTTTTTATATGTGGCCATTCGTGCGTTTGATACGGAACCTGATAAAATTGTAAAACGCCTGTCACGCCGCGATGGATTTGATGGCGATTGGGTCGAAATTAATATTGATAGTTACCACGATTTGCGTTCTGGTTTTTCGTTCACTGTGACGGCAGCTGGCGTAAAAGGAGACGAATTTATCTCAAATAACGGAAATAACTGGGATGGAAGTTGGAATCCAATTTGGTACACAAAAACGAGTATTGACAGTGAAGGCTGGTCTGCAGAAATGAAAATTCCGTTCAGTCAGTTGCGGTTTGGAAAAAGTGAAGAACAAATTTGGGGATTGCAAATCAACCGTCGTTTTTTTAGAAATGAAGAACGTTCTACGTGGCAACGCATTCCACTTGATGCGCCAGGTTGGGTAAGCGAGTTTGGCGAATTACACGGTTTAAAAAATATCATTCCACAAAAACAACTCGAAATACAACCGTACGTTGTAACGCAATACGATACCTATCCAGAAGAAAATGGAAATCCATTTCGCGATGGAGATGACTTTACACTCAATGGTGGTGTAGACGGAAAAATAGGAATCACAAACGACTTAACATTAGATTTTACTATCAATCCAGATTTTGGTCAGGTAGAAGCCGATCCTGGCGCTATTGCCTTAGATGGTTTTCAGATTTTCTTTCGTGAGCAACGCCCGTTTTTTGTAGAAAATAAAAACATTTTTGATTATCAATTTGCCAACGGACAAGACAATGTATTTTATTCGCGTCGTATTGGGCGAAATCCGCAAGGTTTTCCAAATACAGCCTCACAAGAATTTGTAGATCAACCACAAAATTCAACCATTCTTGGCGCAGCAAAATTTAGTGGAAAAACCAAAAACGGTTGGTCTATTGGTGTCTTAGAAAGTGTCACGGGAAGAGAGTTTGCTGAAATTGACAACAACGGAACGCGCAGAAGAGAATTGGTAGAACCGTTGACCAACTATTTTGTGGGACGATTGCAAAAAGATTTTAACGAACGCAATACGTTTATTGGGGGAATTTTCACCGCAACGCATCGCCGATTGGAAGACAATCTGAACTTTTTACATCGCGCAGCCTATTCGGGAGGATTGGATTTTACACACAATTGGAAAGACAGAACCTATTACGCACAGGGAAATATTGTGGCAAGTCATATAGAAGGAAGCAAAGAAGCTATTGCTGCCACACAAAACTCGCTTACACACTTGTTTCAACGTGTAGATGCAGGTCATGTAAACGTTGATCCCAATCGTACCTCACTCACAGGAACAGGAGGAAAGTTCGAATTTGGAAAGGCAGGAAGCGGAACTTGGCGGTATGATACAGGTGTTATTTGGCGTTCGCCAGAATTGGAATTGAATGATATTGGATTTTTACGTCAGGCAGATGAAATCCGTCAATATGCCAACATTCGCTACCAAACTACCAAAGCTTTTGGAAAGTTTCGACAAATTTCTGGGCGTTTTTCACAATTCACAACCTACGATTTTGAAGGCAATTACAATCGTATTCAATATGAAATTACAGGAAACATGCGATTTCAAAGCAATTGGTGGATTGATTTTGGAATGGGACACAAACCTCGAATTTTTACCAATACATTTCTACGTGGCGGACCGCGTTGGCGATTTTCAGATGAAAATTTCTGGTATGGTTATTTTGGAACAGACGAACGTAAAAAGCTGCGTACCAGTTGGGGATTGGTTTATTCAGCAGCCCAAGAAAATAACTTTTCCTTTTTTGAACTCAGTGGTGATGTAACGTATCAACCCACAAATGCCATGCGCATTTCCATCAGTCCGAGATACAACAACAATCCAAATAAAACACAGTATGTCACGGAAGCTAACAACAACGGAACGCCTCGTTATATTTTGGGTACTATTGACAATCAAACGCTCAGTGCGGCGATTCGTTTCAACTACACGATCAATCCGAATTTGACGATTCAGTATTACGGAGAGCCTTTTGTATCTGTGGCGCGTTTTAAAGATTTAAAATACGTAACCAATGCCATTGCAGATAATTTGAACGATCGTTTTTATCAGTATCAGCCCAATGAAATTAGCTTTGATGCTGCATCCAACTCATACAGAGTTGACGAAGGAGCTAACGGCAACGTTGACTATTCTTTTGGAAACCCTGATTTTGCTTTTGTGCAATTTCGTTCGAATTTGGTATTGCGTTGGGAATACATTCCAGGCTCCGAACTCTTCTTAGTATGGTCGCAAGGAACCACAGGTTTTGGCAATACGAGCGATCATGTATTGCGGAGTTTAGACAATCAAATCTTAGGACAACAACCTGAAAATATCTTTTTGATGAAGTTTACCTATCGATTTGTGCTCTGATGCCTTGCTGTGCTTGCTAGTTTGGGAGTTTATGGGTTTTTAAGTGTATTTGCTTTGCTTGGTGTTTTCAAGTTTAGGAGTTTATAAGTTTACTCGCTTTGCTCGGTGTTTATAGGCTTATGATTAGCATCTGAATTTTGTCATTACTGTAGCTTGTGTTGAACTCTATTGTGGTAGAAAAATTGAATACTAAAAATATGATACGTTCATTGCTAGTAGTGTTGCGACGTGGCAATCTGTTTATTGTATAACGGTTACGTTCTTTGAAGCTATAGATTCCAACAAATTTTTTAAAACTTTCCCAATGACAAAAATCTGAAATCTGAAATTCCAAAATGTCTGATTTATTGGTGAATTCAAGATTTGTTGTATCAAGAGCTACTACGATGTTTATAATTTACTTTTCAAAACACACCATATTTTCTTACATTTAGAAAAACATGTTTCATGGCAAAATTACTCAATAACTTACCTGTAGAAAAATTAACAGAGGAAAATGATTATCTAGGTGTCATTCAAAAGGCAAATCTTATTAAAGATATATTGAAAAGCAATACCGGACAATTTCATGAGATTAAAATGTTTGTCTTGTACGGCGATTGGGGCAGTGGAAAAAGTACCTTAATGAAGTATTTGAAAAATGGATTAGAAA
>JBCCLS010000506.1:0-3353 GCA_039026835.1 Bacteroidota bacterium
CAAGTATTTCTTGATACAAATTCGTTGCATAAATTCGAAGTGACGGTTTGTAAATCAACATTGTATCGAGAACTAATTGTTAGCAACGTTTCAAATGATACACAAAGTTGTATTTGAAAGAAACGGATTGCCGCAAGTTTTTATAAAACTTTCGCAATGGTGTATCACATGAAAGTGGCGTTTAGATATACAAACAGCCTTTACATAAAAGAAACCCCTGTTTTTTTGGCTAATTTTTTTGGTTGTTTTCCTTTTGTTTCTGCTTTTCAATTCCTTTATCAATACGATCAATCATTTTTTTATACGCTTCTTGAGTCATCGTAATAAGTCGTTTGCTTCTAAGATGCAGCACACTTAAATAATTTTGAGAAACAACCATGTGCGTTTCCCATTTCGCTCGTTCCCAATGAAGAAGTAAGGTGAACACATCGGTTACTGTCATTAGATCGTCGTCTATAAGTGAGTGAGTGTGTATCGCATTGCTTTCTTTGCTATTGTTTGGGTATTTAATAGGAGTGATGTCTTTATGAAGTCTTGTTACATGAAGAATCGTATTATCTTTATCAAAATCAATACGATAATCATTTCCGAAAATTACTATTTCAGATTCTAGAGAATTTGTAACGATGTACGCTTTCTTTTTTCCTTTATAGATTAATGGTAGAATTTTAAATTGAGAATCTTGAAACGATTTAAACAGTGTATCGGTGGTAATACGTTGCTGCGATTTTGAACGAATTTCATACAAATCCTTTTCGTATGGAGTAAACGCACGCTCAGTAACATTAATTCCTTCTTTTATGAGCTTGTATGAAGTATCAAGTGTAATTTCAGCAATAACAGTAGCGTTTTCCGCTTTTGAATAGAAAATACATTTTGAAATTGAATCCTGTGAATAGGCAAGATATCCACCGATAGCAGCCTGATTTCTATATTTTTTAAAATACAATTCAGCAGCTTTTAAGGCAATCATTTGCGATTCATACAGTTCAGTAGCTTCTGCGATCGTTTCTGCGTTGATGGCATCAAAATTTTGACAAAACACTTGAAAATTGAAACTTACGAATATAAAAAAGAGGAGTTTTTTCATGTAATTGGTTAGCAAATACGAAAGGTACTATTTTACCTTAATAAAATCCAACTCCAACTGAAATGTTTCTTTCTTTTTGTTTGCGATCAGAAAACCGAGTTCTTCAATGGTATCAGCAGTAAAGTTACCAATGTTCAATCTACGACCGCGAAAGCTTGGATACAAACTGTTGAGCGGAATTTCAATGGTTTCCCAATCGCCAGAAGTTTTAAAGTTTGTAGTATACGTATAGTAATCTGATGCGTTTTTCTTAAGTCGGAGTTTGTATGTTTTTCCATCTCCTTTCAGTCGAATAACTACAGTTGTTTTTCCTGTAATATCTGTATTTCTAATAGCATAACGAAGCGAACAGAAGCCGCCGTTATTTTCAAGCGAAACGTTTCCTTCAAAAAGTCCATTGCCATTTTCATTCAAACGAAAGTTACTTTGCGATATGCCGCCCATTACGCCATCATTGACAATATACCAATTGGAAAGATCACTTTCTTTTGAAAAATCGAATAGCGTTGTCGTTGTCAACATATAAAAAGGAATCAGTAATAGTATGTATCGTATCATAGTTCATTCTCACGAAAGTGAAAAGACAAAAAAGCTCCCAAAAAGGAGCCTTGTATATTATTTATTTTCAATCAATTCGCTTTTACTTTTTTGAAGATGACCAAAGAGATTTTTTTCTTTAATAATCGCTGCTACACCATCTGGTAACATTTCTTCCCAGCCTTCTTCATTATCAGCAATCATTCGCAAAACTTTTCTGGAGAAAATGTGTAAAATATCATTTTCAAAGTCAAAGATATCTATCACTTTTCCGTTGTACTTAAAGAATTTATACAATTCCTTCATACGAGGATGTACTTTTAAGTTGTTACTGTTTACCAATTCGCCAGTTTCCTTGCGTTTCATAGGATATAAGTACACTTTTAAGTCACGATAGAACAATTTACCAAAGGCTTCCAAAATTCCACCACTTACGTGACGATAGTATTTTTCATCAAAAATATCGACTAAGTTATTGACGCCCATGGTCAATGCCATACGCTCTTTGGTGTAATTAGAGAAGTATTCCACCAAACGATAGTATTCCTTAAAGTTCGAAATCATCACCGTTTGTCCAAGCGAACCGAGTAACTGTGCTCTGTCCATAAAGTCTTGCTCGTCAATTTCTCCTTCTGCACGTAGATTAGAAAGTGTAATTTCGAACAATACAACCGTTTTTTCTTCTTCTACTTTATTTTCACGAATAAATATGTCATACGACTTTTCAAACATGTCCATATTGACCTTTGTCACAGGTCGGAAGCTTCCGCGCAATGCAAGTACATTCTTTTTGTAGAGTAGACGCGCTGGAAGAATATTATTTCCGTCAGGACCAAAAATTACGGCTTCTGTCATGCCATTTTTTAGCAGTTGCAAACTCATCAAGCGGTTATCAACTTCGTCAAATTGTGGTCCGGAAAAGTTAATGGTATCAATTTCAATTTTATCCTTATCAATATGATCGTACAAGCTTTTTAACAATTGTTTCGGATTGTCATATTTATAGAAAGCACCAAAGATTAAATTTACGCCCATAGTTCCCAAAGTTTCTTGCTGCAGCTTTGCATCATTTTCATGAAAACGCACGTGCAATACAATTTCATTGTAACCTTCAGACGGATCAATTTGGTACTTAATTCCCATCCAACCGTGACCTTTATATTTTTTAGCAAAATCAATCGTAGCTACAGTATTGGCAAAACTAAAAAACATCTTATCAGGATGCTTTTCACGTGAAATTCGCGCTTCAATAAGTGACATTTCGTGTGATAACATTTTTGTTAAACGCGCTTCCGTAACATAACGGCGATCGTTTTCAACGCCATAAATGGCATCACTAAAGTCCTTATCATAGGCACTCATGGCTTTTGCAATTGTCCCTGAAGCACCACCAGACCTAAAGAAATGACGGACGGTTTCTTGACCAGCACCAATTTCTGCAAAGGTTCCGTAGATTTGACTGTTGAGGTTAATTCGTAATGCTTTCGCTTTGATAGAAGGTATATTTTCAATTACCTGATCTCCTTTGTAGACAATAGCCATCTGAGAATAAAATTTGTTTATCACAAAAATAAACATTCATTATTTTTTTTGAACCATATATTTGAGGTTTTTTGTTAAATAATCAGTTAAATTTGAAGAATCATCGGTAAAATACACGGATATGTGTGTTATACAGAATAATTCTTAATAAAATATCAATTCAGCTATGCAAGTAACTTTTTTA
>JBCCLS010000507.1:0-3352 GCA_039026835.1 Bacteroidota bacterium
AAATTCCAATAGCTAGTTCCATGTATTTTAAAATTATGATAATATAATTAAACACCAAAATTGCTTAAAAGTTTTTTAACATGAATTGTGTAATTTTTTTTGTCATAAGGCAGCATTAAATTTAAAAAACTACCGAGCTTAAAAATCCACTCGAAAACTCAAATTTGGCGTAATGCCTAACGCGCGATTTTGTATTTGTGACACAACTTGATTGTCTAAATTATAATATTCATTCAACACATTTTGCTGGTCAAAAATATTCCAAACAGACACGCCAATTTTGGAGTAAATTTTCTTCTTTTTGGACAACACCACACGATAGGTGGATGAAAAATCAGTTCTAAAATAATCTTCCAAAGTGGAAGCATTTGGTGCATTGTAATTGATCTGTCCATTGCTAAGGTTTGGAGAACCAACAGTTGTGTTTGGAATTCCAGTACGATAATAAGTACCCAAAGAAAATTCAAAATCTTTCCATGCATACGTGCCGCCAATGGTTAGATTGTGTGTAATGTCTATATTATTTGGAAACGCTTCACCATTATTTAAAGACGTAAATTCATAGTCATTATTGCTAATGGAATAACTCAACCATGTATTGAAATCGCGCCATTTTTTATTGAACAACACATCAATTCCATAGGTTTCATAACTTCCCACAGCATTTACAAATTGAAACTGATTTTGAAAACCTTGACTTCGCGTAGTAATACCATCAACAGCTATTATATAGGCTTCTGACGTAATCAGAAAGTTTTTTTTTGTGTACTGAATTCCGATCGACGCTTGTTTGCTTTCAATCAACGGTACCGAAGTGCCATTTGCCAAGGTCCAACGGCGTTTTTCCACACCTAAAAAATCATTTTGCAAATCAATTATTTGTGAAATGGCTTGACTTTTAAATTCGCCCAAAACCAATACACTGAAATAATCTGAAAATTGCTGTCTAAAATTCAAGCGTGGTTCAAAGCGAAATTTGTCAATTTTTCCATAGCGATTCCCACGAATTCCTAATGTCAGCATGGTTCGGTAACTGTCTGAAAAATAATGTACTTCCGAATACAATGCATGATTCCGCATAACATCTTTACGCTCGCTACGAAATTGCGGATTGCTCACATCTTGTATATTGGTAATACCGATTTCAGAAAATTGATAGCCGCCTTCTACGGTAAAGTTTTCATCAATTCGGTATTTGTTATGCAGTTTTATAGAACTGTCTGCCAATTCATTTTCCTGAAATAAACGCTGATTGTTGGTGATATTAAAGTTAGTTGCTTCTAAATTATAGTTGGACGTATATAATTGTACTTGTGTCGAAAACGCTGGATTCCATTCGCGAAAATAGGTCAAGCCAGTTGCCAAATTGCGTTGTGTAATGCCACTATTTACCGCAAGTGGTCTGTTATTGAGTGTGGCTTCTTCTGTATAACTTAAGTCATTGAAAATATTCAAAAAACTAAACTGTAGATTTTCCGTTTTTGAAATATCATATATAAACTTGGCGCCGACATCATAGAAATAGAAATCCCTATTGGTGGTTGTGGTATTGTTGGTTTCTTGGTTGTTATTAGTGATATCAGTATCCTGAAAAATTCGATCAAAATAGATGGCATATGTGGGTGTTTCGAGCAAATCTGTAATCGCACGACGCGCTGAGACTTGCACTTCCATTTTCTTGTTGAGTTGCACTTTAGCAAAACCATCAACGTGAATTAAATTCATCCCAGCTCCTGCAATGAGTGAATCATTTACATGTTGATCCAAATCCATTTGAATCATTCCTGAAACGCCATCGCCATGTTGCACACTTGTTCCGTTTTTGGTGACAATTATTTTTTTAAGGAAATATGGATTAAAGGCAGAGATCAAACCAAAAAAGTGTCCAGATTGATACATTTTAATATTGTCCCACAATAAAATATTCTGATCGTTGGTGCCACCGCGAATGTTGATGTTAGAAACCGTTTCATTCACACTTGAAATTCCAGGTAAGGCTTGAATCGTCAACAATACATCAGGTTCGGTAACACCCGGAAGAATGCTGAAATTTTTAGGTTTTACCGTAATTTGTCCCGTTCTATTCGTAGAAATTCCAGAAGCAATATATTCCGTTAAATACACTTCATCCAGCTCCTGAATTTGATCTACAAACACCGTAATTGCGATATAGCGTTTGTTAATAATGGTAAATCGTAAATTCGTTTCCGACTCAAAACCATCTAATAAATCTTGCAGTGGAATTCCTTTTTCTTTTGGAGTGACAAAAACGGTATCCAACGTATTGTCTACATATGAAAAAACAACATCATACTGTTTTTGAATTTTTGGTAATAATTTGGACAGTAAAATTTTATTCTCTTGATTTTCTTGTGCAGTAAGCCATTGAAAACTAAGAAAGAAGCAAAAAAAAGTGACAAAAGTGAGTACGCGTTTTTTAATCACGTTTTAGAATAATCGAATTTTGTTTCTTCTGATACTTCAAGTTAAACGGTAATGTGATAGATTGTAGTGCGGTATCAATATCGGTGTGTGTAAAACTTCCCGTAATTATTTTAGAAGTATCAATATTTTTGGCTTCAATCGTTACATCGTATTGTCGTTCAAACTCTAGAATAACTTCTCGTAAAGGTAAACTTTTAAAAGAACTTTCGTTGTGTATCCAAGTAGGTTCTTTTAAATTTTCTTCTTCATTGCGAAATTCTTTCCCATCAAGTATCAAATACCGTTGTCCTGGCTTTAACACAATGTCCATATCCTTGAAGGTAACTTGGACAGAACCTTCATAGCAGAACACTTCAAACAAGTCATTTCGCTGTTTTACATTAAATTCAGTTCCCAAAACGGTTACAATGCCATCGTCTGTAATCACACTAAATGTTTTTCCTTTGGCAACTTTAAAATAGGCTTCACCTTCTAAATTTACTTCGCGCTTTTCTTCCCAAGCATCTTTATCAAATGACAAGCTAGACACCGCATTAAGCGAAACTTCGGAAGCATCAGGCAATGCAATCAACGTTTTGTTTGCTGCAATTGTATCAAAAGTGGTGAGTGTTGGTAATGTGGTGTAATAATAAATACTAAATCCAATGACAAGCACCGCTGCAATCTTTAGCAAAGGTGCAAACCATGAAGAAGTTTTTGGCGTGTCTTTCTGTGTAGTCGTTACAGTTGTGTAGGCAGCATCAACGTCCACTTCGGGCGCTTTAAAATACTGCAAAGCGGTTTGCATCTTGATCAATTCCTCATAATCATCAAGCTTTTTAAAAGCTTCCATTTCTGCCGGAGTCAACGCATGATCCAACCATTTCTGAATTAATTCGTCTCGTTTCATAATTGGTACTTAATTATG
>JBCCLS010000508.1:0-3346 GCA_039026835.1 Bacteroidota bacterium
ATTCAACGTATGAAACGGAGACAAATTACACAAATCATAAATACAAATTGGTGTCCAGAATTCATCAAAAAAATGATTGCTGAATTTTTAAGTTGGTTTGTTTTAAAAACTAATGCAACCAAGCCTTTTATTCCTGTTATTGAAGAAATGTTGGATACAACGCACACGAAAAATGTGATCAATATTGAGTTTGATCTTGGTGCAGGAATTGAAACGGTACAACCTTTTTTAAGCGAAGAAATTACTGTTACTTCAATTCATATTTCACAATTTCATACCCATACAAACGGATTGTATCTGTTTGTAAATTGTTTCCATCAATTACCTGCCACAAACGCTAAAGAAATATTACAAAAAATTGCAGATAGTGGAAATCCCGTTGTTGTGGTAGAAGGAAACAACGATAGTTTATGGCAAATTGTTGGAATGACCGTATTTGTTCCACTTACTGTATTATTGACTGCTTTCTTTGTAACACCATTTCGAATGTTACGAATACTATTTACCTACATAATACCAATTCTTCCAATTATCATTGTAATTGACGGATGTATTGCACTGTTGAAATTATACAATCCCAATGATTTACGAGTTCTTTCGTCATCTGTACATACAAAGAACTATACTTGGAAAGCAGGAAAAAATGCCAACAGAAGAGGAGGAAAAATTATGTATTTAACTGGTAAAAAATTATACCAACATGAAACGCATTCACATATTTGAATTTGAAGATTTACAATGGTTTCCAGGTTTTTTAAGAAACTATATGACTGATTTTTTACAATTTGTGTCGAACAAAGCAAAAATCTATGTGCCTATTGTAGATATATTGGTTGAAAAATTAAAAGCGACAAATACAACGCATATCTTAGATATAGCCTCCGGTGGTGGCGGTGGTTTGTTATGGTTAAATACTGAACTTTTAAAACAAATTCCTGAGCTAACCATAACCTTAACTGATTATTACCCAAACTTACATGCATTTGAACATACGATATCACAGGCTAAAAACTTTAATTACATTCCAGAAAGTATTGATGCCAAAGATGTGCCTGAACATGTAAAAGGGTTTCGCACGCAATTTTTGTCACTTCATCATTTTAAGCCAAAAGACGCACAAAAAATACTTCAAAATGCCGTAGATACAACTACAAGTATTGCCATTTTTGAAGTTCAAGATAGAAGCATTCCTAGTTTTATAGGCATGTTGCTTTCACCTATAAACGTATTGTTGACCTCACCGTTTATAAAACCTTTTAAATTGGGACGAATAGTTTTTACCTATATAATTCCAATCCTTCCTGTAGTCGTTTTATGGGACGGAATTGTTTCCTGCTTACGAACCTATTCAGTACCCGAAATGACAGCTTTGGTAAATGAAGTAGCAAATAAGGAACAATTTGATTGGAGCATTGGTATTAAAAAACAAAAAATGCACAAGGTTTTATACTTAATTGGTACGCCCAAAAGTATCAACGAAAAACCATAAGTGAGCAAACCAAATCTAAAAGCATTCACACTAAACGTAACAAAGTGAAGCGCCTCCAAGAAATTCCAGCTGCCACGAAACAAGTCTAACTTCCAAGTTCTAATTTATACCCAACTCCATGTACATTGGTCAATTTGATGCGTTCGTCTTCTTTGAGTTTTTTGCGGAGTTTGGAAATGTAGGTGTCTAAACTTCTTCCGACAATAACGCCATTGTCTTCCCATACTTTTTTGGTCAATTCGTCGCGTGTGACAACTTGGTTGAGATTAGCAGCGAAAATTTGAAGCAATTCGCATTCTTTTTTTGAAAGATTGATCTCCGTTGCTTGCTTGACCAACTTGTTTTGTGTGGGATAAAAATGAAAGCTTCCAATCGTAGCAAAATGTGCTTGTGTTTCCTGTGAACTTTCCTGAGTAGATTTCTTCCGAAAGAAGAAAAATTCAAACACTAAAAAAGAAATAAAAACTAGTCCATACAATACATTGGGAAGCGTAAAAAGCGTACTTTTTTGAGCCGTAAAGCGAACTTGTACCGTATAACAATTGGGCGGTAAATAGCGTCCGCTACAAGGAATAATGGTATTTTCTTCCTGTTTGCGCATTTCGTAACTATAAGCTACTTCGGCATCTGAACATTGCAATACTTCTACCAAATATTCTTGCGGCAATTTTGATGTAGCAAGACTTTTGGCAATGATAGATACCATTTCGCTCGGTTCAAAGGTTAAGTGATTTTGAAAGGAAAGCTCGTATTTAAAATCTGCAATTTCCTTTACAGGTAAAATTAATGAAGTGGAATCTTTTTTAGACAGTAACAACTTATTGCCAACATCACGCAACGCAATTTTTACCTTTTCTGAAAACTCCGTTTGCTGCGAATTGCGTGTAGAAAAAATCCAAATACTCAATACGATGAGTACCAAAACAATGTATGTATAAATTCGTTTTCTGTCCATTTTGGCTGTAAATAACAGACAATTTCGCGACTTTTTACAACTGTTGACACTTCTTTTACACTTTTTTGACACTTTTTAGCACGACTCCGATCTAGTTTTACTCCAAAATCAAAAATTCACGAACAGATGAGAAATTTTATACACCTTATTGCGCTATTGATAGCAACTCAAGTAACAGCACAAGAACTTCAAACAGAAGAGCAACTTCCGATCAACACGACAAAAAGTGAAATTAAATGGTCATGCGATTATAGTTTTTATTTTAACGGACATTATGGATTTGTCAATTTTGAAGAAGGGCATTTTGTCAAAACAGCTGATAAAATTACGGGCGGCAGTTTTGTGATTGATTTGAATACCATTCGTGCTACAGACATGGAAGCAGAAGGAAATGCCGGTTTAACAAAGCATTTAAAAGACGCAGATTTCTTTGATGTGCCACGGTTTCCAAAAGCAACTTTGGTGATTAATAAAGTGGTGTATAAAGATGCAACACATTTTGAAGCATATGCCGATATGACCATTAAAGGAATTACGCAACCTATACGATTTAAAGCAGTACTCGATTTTGCTACAAAAACTATGACCACAAAGTTTAAAATTGATCGTACACGTTGGGGAATTAATTACAACAATGCTTTAAAAGACAGTGCTATTTCTGAAGCTGTGGGTTTTGAAGTAAAATTAAGTTTGTAATTTACATGCATGAAAAACATTGTATACATCATTGCACTTTTTAGTACTATGTGTGTTTTTGGGCAACAAGAAAAAGAACGCATTTTAATCACTTTTGACGACTCGTGGCGAACAGAAATGATTCCGATGCCATTATCTTTCGCGCCACAAATTCCGCTAAAAGGTATGGAAGAAGTCCGATTTTCTAAAGGTTGGGCACAAAAAGA
>JBCCLS010000509.1:0-3339 GCA_039026835.1 Bacteroidota bacterium
GTCTTTGACAAATTTTCCAGATAAATCTACCACTGAAATGGTTGCTTTTGTATTTCGTGGAATGGTATAATTAATTACAGTTTGGTTTGTAAATGGATTGGGTTTGTTTTGTTCCATAGAGAAGCCTACTGTATCAGCATCTTGAGAATTTGAAGTTTCCTCGTCGCCTGTTAAAGCGGCAATTTGAGCTTCTAGAACGTCTATCTTATCTGTGAGTTGCGCTATTTTTATGGAAGCTTCTTCTTCTACTTGCTGAATTCTTGCTGTTGATTTTTCATCTAATTCTTGCAAGCTAGATGTCAAAATTGAAATCATTCCAATATAATTTACCGCTTTAAACTCATTGGAACCTACTTCTTTGGCATTTTCATCAAAAATCGGCTTTGTGATAGTCGTTAATAATTCAGGAAACACTTCTTCTAAGTTTTGCGCTACAAATCCGTGCTGCAGTTCAGAGGGTAAGTTTAGATGTTTATTTCCTTTGAAGTTGTAGGTTACCACATCCAATTCTTTCAATTTACGCAATGCATTTTTTTCATCTTTAATGTTTGTTTTTAATCGCTCATCAGAAGGCAAATACATTCCAGTTGTAAATACATTGCCATCAAAATACCCAGCATAACGGTTGGTACTGAAGGAAGCACTTCCTTGAATAGCCGCACCAAAACCTGTTGGAGTTACGCCCAATGGTCCTGCGATAGTTGCTGAAACACCTAGTGTTGCTCCATTTTCACTACCAGTAACACTTGCCGTAATTCCTGTATTTAAATATCCATCACTGATTCGCAAACTCGTTCCCGTGTTAGAATAACAGGAACCTGTAATGGATTGAATATCAATTCCTGTTTTAATGTAGCCACCAAGGTTATTTCGTGAAAAAATTCCTTTGGCAATGTATGCATTTGGACCAGAGATGTTTTCTACGGTTAATCCTGTGCGCGTGCTGCCTACATCTCCATAATCAATCCCTACTTTTGTGGTAGTTGTTCCTAACGGATTTCCAAAAAAGGTGTTTCCACGATCCGTCATTGTTGCGACTAGTGTGGAAGTAGTAGACGTAAAACTGTTAGCGGTTCTAAACTCTAAGTCGCTTCCTGCAAAGCTAGAAGCACCAATCCATTGAATTCTTGGATTTGCGTCGTTTAAATCCTGAAAACCTGTTATAATAGCTCTGTTTGGCAATTGAAAACGCATTCCATATACTATTTGACTTCCTGTGTTGAGTCGTCCCATAGAGAACCAGCGATCTCCTGTAAATCCAAAGCCGCTTCCTAAGTCTAACTGCGTGACCAAGCCTGGACCAAAGCGAAATGTTTCTCCCGTAATCGGACCTGGAGTTGTGATTGACGTAGCCACGCTACCCGAAGATTCATTTTGTGCAAAAGCGAGCGTGCCGCACACTAACGCAAATGTTAAAATAATTTTTCTCATAATTAAATATTGTTTAATTGGTTTTGTTTAAAGTTATTTAATAATAAGTTGAACAAATTACGGGATAACCATAAAATTAACCTGTTTAATATCAGTATTTTATAGAGTAGTTGGCGTTACGAATCATCTTTTAAATTTGAAAATAAAGACAAAGATTTTCAACACAAAAGCCAAGACGTTTCCATCTTGGCTTTTCAGGGAATTTTTTGGTTTGATCCGATTTAATATTGCTTATCTGACAATCATCTTTTTGGTCATAATCACTTCATCATTTGAGATAAGTGCATAGACAAATATGCCTTTTCCAATCTCACTTGAATTGATCGTAAGTTGTCCTTTTACATTGGATATGTTGTACTCTTTCACAAACTTTCCGGATAAATCTACCACCGAAATCGTCGCTTTTGTATTGCTTGGCAACGTATAATTAATCACCGTTTGATTTGTAAATGGATTGGGTCTGTTTTGCTCCATGGAGAAACCTATATCATCATTTGGCGTTTCCTCATTACCTTTCAGTGCTGCTATTTGTGCTTCAAGCTTAGTTATCTTGTCTGTTAATTGTGCTGATTCTTCTTCTAGTTGCGTTATTCGTGTAGAAGATTCTTCTTTGAGTTCCTTCAAACTTGACGTCAACACAGAAATGAGTCCAGTATAATTGACCGCTTTGTATTCATATGTCCCTATTTCTTTAGTGCTGTCTTTTTCATCAAATATTGGCTTGTTAATCGTGGTTACTAGCTCTGGAAATACTTCCTCCAAATTTTGCGCTAAAAAGCCATGTTGCAATTCTGACGATAAATTTAAGTTGTCATTTTCTTTAAATGTATAGGTTACTGCTTCTAATTGCGACAACTTGTTTAAAGCATTTTCTTCGGGCTTAATGTCTTGCTTTAATCGTTCGTCAGAAGGTGTCAGCATTCCTGTCACAAAAACATCTCCATTAAAATAACCTGCAAATCTGTTTGGAAGTGCTACCGAACTACCAAAAACAGCCGCTCCAAAAGCTGGAGTAGCAGAAGTGCTAGAAATGGAAGCAATTATACCAAATGTACTTCCTGTAGTGCTTGAAGCCGAGGCTGCAATTCCAGTACTTTGAAACGCATCCGCTACTAAAATATTTACACCTGTAGACGTAGTGGCATCGCCTCTCTCCAAGATATCAATACCTCTTTTCACAATACCCTTTTGAGTATTGATTGTTTTAATTCCTGTATCAATATTTCCAGAATCTCTATTGTTCTCCACAATCAAACCAGTTCGTACAGTTCCTGAAATTCCTGTATAATCAATTCCTACCAACGTCTCATTGGTTGCCAAAGGTGGTCCAAAAAAAGTTTTTCCGTCATTAGTCATGGTAGCGACTAAAGTTGATGTCGTAGACACAAAATTGTTAGCGACTCTAAATTCTAAATCAGTTCCTCTAGCAAAAGAATCTCCAATCCATTGAATTCTAGGGTTGATATCTCCCACATCTTGATAGCCCATGGTAATGGCTCTGTTTTTAAGTTGAAAACGCAAACCATACACAGATTGACTGCCGGTATTGAGTCTTCCTAAAGAAAACCACTGACTTGCATTGAAGTCAAAAGCAGATCCAGCGTCTAGTTGCGTAACGATTCCTGGACCAAAGCGAAATGTTTCTCCAGTTAGTGGCGGAGGCGTTGTAATTGTGGTAGCTATACTACCCGAGGATTCATTTTGTGCATAGGTAATTCCCACACAAAATAGTGTTAGTAATACAATAATTTTTTTCATGGTTTTTTAAATTTTAATTGGTTATTCTTAAAGTTAATTAATACGAAATCAAATAAATTACGCATTTTCCATAAAATTAACATGCTGAATATTATGTAGTTATACAAATATTATTAGTATTTTATATGTGTAGTAAGATCGATAAACAAA
>JBCCLS010000510.1:0-3332 GCA_039026835.1 Bacteroidota bacterium
AAATTTTATTCCTATGTCACTTTCTAATCCTACATCTGTACTATTAAAGCTGTCTTTAACTTGAGTTGTGTCAGCGTTGGCGCCTGCTAAAAAGCTTATATACGGACCTAAGTTGAGATACCAATTTTTACTTTTACCAAAATGCCAACTAGGTTTCAATGCAACTGATATGTAGTGTAACGTATATGTTATATCACTACCAAAACGACTTAATGATCCAGAAATATCTTCCTCCCAACCATTTTGATTGTAAAATACCTTGCCTTTAAGACTCCAAGTTTCTGAGAAAAAATAATCACCAAAAAAACCACCATTAAATCCAACACGAGATTTTGATTGCAGTTGGTTATCAACTGTTGAAACATTTGAAATGCTAACGCCACCAAAAAATCCAAACTCGATTTCGCCTGAGTTTTGAGAAAAGGTAGCTAAGGAAACTAATAAAAATAAAAGGGTAATGTAAATTTTTTTCATACTTGAAAATTGTTTGTTTGTACTATTTGAAAAAGGAATTTTACACAGATAATGTTAACCATAAAAATCTGTCTATTACACTACATGAAAAAGCCCATTAGCAAGTATTTTCATATAACAATATTGCGCAACTAGCACTTGTGCCTTTTGCGAATGTGTAGACAATTTTTAATTTTTATCTATATAAAATGTTGTGGAGGAGTATCGGTAACTTAATGTTAATGTTTCTTATTGTTCAAATATAACAAATTAATTTTTAACCAAAATAAACCCATAAGTATAAGTAATGATGGTACTTTTTAGCTTTTATTATTGAAAAGCTGTTTCAAATCAAACAATTAATCTTTAAGCATATTTCCGAATCAAAAACTGTCGCAATTTAAAAATCAACGTTCCATAAATAGCGCCAACAATGGCACCTGTGAGGACATCACCAGGAAAATGGACACCAATGTAAATTCGGCTATAGCCCACAAAAGCTGCCCAAATTAAGAGAAAAGGAACGATATATTTAAAATGATTTCGCAAAGTCAAACCAATATATACAGCCAATGTCATTGCATTAGAAGCGTGTCCGGAGAAATACCCAAACGCGCCGCCACAAGAATCTTTTACCAAACGCATGTGCGCAATCAAATCTTCTGTGTAACATGGGCGTGGACGTAAAAAGAGTGTTTTTTTGAACAAATTTGCCGTTTGATCGGTGATGGTAATCAACAATGCTACCAATACTAAAGTGAAAAAAATTTCTTTCTTGTTGTGTGTTTTTAGAATGAGAACGAGTAACACAGCATACAACGGAACGGCGTAATATTTATTCGTGATAAACATCCAAAAACCATCCCAAGTAGGCGTACCCAATCCATTGAGAAACAGAAAAACTTCTTTATCAAATTGTATCAGTTGATCAATCATAACAGCAAGAAATTACGCGTCGTAGCGTTCTAATTCGCGATCATAAAAATCATTGGCCGCTTGAAACAGATTTTCAGCTTCTGCCGCTAGTTCTTTTTCATCTTCTTTGGCAAATTCTTCCAGCCATTCTACTTCGTCATTTTCTAGATTGATGATGAATCGTGGGAATTCAGTGTGTATGATAAAAATCGCGTTTGGATGATCGGTATTATCACCTAATAAAAATTTAGGAAGCTCCATGAGTCACTTGCTTTTTAATCAGTTTTTTTGATAAATAATTAAATCTAATATACAATAATATTGCAGAAGTCGTCAATCCTGCCAACAAACCAATCCAGATTCCTGAACTTTTGAATTCAGTATGCAATCCAAGATAGTATGAAGTTGGAAAACCAACAACCCAATAGGCAATAAAAGTTATGAATGTTGGAATTTTGACATCTTGTAAGCCGCGCAAAATTCCCAAACCAACCACTTGTATTCCATCAGAAATTTGAAAAAATGCAGCCACCAATAACAATTGTGCTGCGGTGGTTATTACTTGCTGATTGTCCAACAAGTTGGTCATATTCGCTTCGTTGACGTACAAGGTTGGAAACCAATCATTGAAAATCATAAACATAATCGCAAAGAAAATATCAATAATCAACACCAATAACAACGATGATATCGCAATTCGGCGCAATTCTGAAAATTGCTTCAATCCTTTTTGATTTCCCACGCGAATTGTCGCAGCTACTCCAAGTCCCATCGCTACCATAAAGGTCATCGATGATAAATTCAATGCAATTTGATTAGCTGCTTGTGCATTTTTACCTAAAATACCCGACAACCAAATGGCTGCGGTGAAAATTGCTACTTCAAAAAGCATTTGCAATGAAGAAGGAAATCCTAAAGAAATAATCTTTCGAAGCACTGATTTCTGAATGTCTTTAAAATTGAAATTGGTCACATAACTTCTAAATCTTTCTTTGTAACGCAGCAACAACCAAAGAAATCCTAACATAACAATACGCGAGATTAACGTACCAATAGCTGCGCCAATAATGCCCCATTTTGGGAAAATCCAAATTCCGAAAATCAAAAAATAGTTGACAATCACATTCACCACATTAGCTAACAAAGTTGCCCACATGGCGTATTTGGTCTGCGACAAACCATCCGTAAATTGCTTAAACGCTTGAAACATAATCAAAGGAATGAGCGAAACTGCTACCAAGTTCAAATACGGCATGGCTAGTTCCACTACTTCATCAGGTTGTTCCATGTGATACATGAGTGGTTTTGCCAATATTACAGCTAAGAAAACAAGAATTCCTATGATGGTGCAAAGAATCAAACCATGTTTTAGGGCACTTTTGACTTTGGCTTTGTTTCCTGCTGCATCCGCTTCTGCTACAAGCGTAGTAATTGCAGTAGAAAACCCAATTCCGAGCGACATTGCAATGAACAAAAAACTATTGCCCAAGGATACTGCAGCAAGTTCTGCGGTGCCCAATTGTCCTACCATCGCATTGTCTACAAAACTCACAAAAGTATGCCCTAACATTCCCAAAATAATTGGGGAGGCTAGTGTAAGATTATACCTAAATTCTTTCGTGTATTTTTGGAGGATCACAGGCTCGTTTTTTGACGTGGCAAATATAACCTACTTTTATGGCAAACAGCTATTCTTTTGCGCTAATTTACCCTTTCCATTTTATAAATTGGACAGCCTGATTTTTAAATCAGAAATACATGTACTTTTTTCCAGCAGTTGCATCCACTACATTTGAAATATCATAAAACTACGTGAGCGGCTTAATTCAACGAAGATTTATGAATTATTAACTAAAACTTAAAATCGAATGAAAAAAAACATTTTAAACATTAAAGATGTTTCTGCGATTTCAAAAGAAAAACAAAGCCAAATTAATGGTGGTTTTTTTACGGATCAAGTAGAT
>JBCCLS010000511.1:0-3324 GCA_039026835.1 Bacteroidota bacterium
GAGAAAAGAATGCAAAACTAGCTACATACTTTCTTCTGAATTTTGAAACTACTTTATAAATAGTCAGAGAATTGGTTTTAATCAATTGAAAAATTTACTACTTTTAATTAAAACCAATTATTATGACAACCAAAACTACACTCACTACACTTTTTTCATTGATTACTGCCTTTTTTCGATTGCACAGGAAAGATATATTCAAATTGAAATGGTAGATCAGTCGCCAAATTTCAACTATGTAGGATTTCCAACGTATTACTACAATGTACCATCAAACGCTACAGATTATTCCAATGATACGGGTTTAAATACAATTCTATCAGGAAACAGTATTATTGCGTATGATCATATTGAATCATTACCAAACGTGAGCCCTAATGGCTATGCCAACTGGACTTTAGTGGTATGTAATAATTGTAATAATGTTCAATTGGCCGCTGATTTGGAAGCCTATTCAGGTGTAATTAGAAATGCCTATCCGTTAAACGATCGAATATCACGAAATCATATGTATGTAAGAGTTCTAGACAACGCAGCAGGTGCTCCAACAGGAAGTATGAATGGAATTATAACCACAAATGATCCTGGATTAAACACAATATTTGATACATACAATGTGTATTTGTATTCATTAGCATTCCCTTCCTCATCATCTAGCTCTTTACAAAGAACTTACAGTCTAATGTGTGATTGTGATGGAGGTGCTTTAAAAGCTGCTTTAGATGCCTACACAGGAGTGATTGAGTTCACCGAACGTTTAGCGTTGGATTCACAAGTATTAAGTACTCCTGAAGTGAGTTTCTCGGATGTACAGTTGTATCCAAATCCTGTAGAAGATGTGTTGAATATCACTAATACTACGAATATCAAATCGCTTGAAGTCTATTCGATTCAAGGACAAGTGATGTTGACACAAAAAAATAATTTTGCAACAGTAGATATGTCAAACCTACGAACAGGAATGTATTTTGTAAAACTGACAGATAGTACCAACAATAGCAGCACTTTCAAGATAGTTAAAAAATAATTTTAAGGATTTAGTAAATCTCCAACTTCCTTTTTAATAAATGCTAGCGCAGTATTGCTTGGTGATTCTTGCTCCATCATTTCGGTTAAAATGACTTCGCGTAATTTATCTGCTGAGGTCACTTTTTCAGACAAACCTGCTTTTCGAATCAGTTGTATAGTGGTATTTTTGGCAGCAATGATAATATTCCAACA
Organism: Bacteroidota bacterium; assembly: GCA_039026835.1. Lineage (GTDB taxonomy): Bacteria > Bacteroidota > Bacteroidia > Flavobacteriales > Flavobacteriaceae > Kordia. The sequence continues at coordinate 1,222 of JBCCLS010000511.1, forward strand.
TTGATCGCTCATGTAAATTTGTTGTGACAAATTGTGATCAAATTCCTGTTCAATGCTCATGATTAAGAAACGTTCGTATTCTTCTTTGTTTGTGGTACTTGGCGCAACACGAATTAATAATTTGGAAGGAGTGATGCGTTCCAAAAACAAGGAAAGTCGTTCATAGGCTTGCAAACGTATTGGTAATGCTTCTTTTTGTGAATCTTTATGTAATAAATAACGTCTTCTTTTGTCTTCATTCTGCATGTGATCTCTAAAGAAAAAATACGCAAGTCCGCCCGTAATAATTGCGGGAACTGAATACATTAACAAGTCAAAAATTTTGTCCTCCATAAATAAGCAATTTGTTTAAGTTTAATGAGAATCATTTGCAAATAGAAGTAATATATAACCTAAGTAATGCATACTCAATTTTAATTTTTCTTTTTGGGAAAAATTAAAACCGTAGCAATTTTTCTAAATTTTCTCCAAGGCTTCAAAAATTTTTAACGAAAAATTTCTACTACTCTGCGGAAAAGAAAAAGTCACTCCTAAATAATCTTATGAAACTCATGCATTTTAGCAAACATAATACGTTTTAACTAACTAGCCAAATAAAGATTTATTGTAAATTACACCGAAATCATTCACATTCATGAAAGCAGTTACTGTTACCGTACTTAAAAAAGAATTACAAGAGCATTCGCATCAAGAATTGATAGATATTTGCTTGAAATTAGCCAAATTTAAAAAGGAGAATAAAGAATTACTTACCTATTTACTATTTGATTCACATGATGAAGACGAATACATTCGTAGTGTAAATGACGAAGTCGATGAAGAATTCACCAAACTGAATCATTACAGTTTGTATTATGTGAAAAAGAGTTTGCGTAAAATTCTGCGAATCATCAAAAAATACATTCGTTATTCCAAAAAGAAAGAAACAGAAGCAGCTTTATTATTGCATTTTTGCAGCAAACTCAAAGAATTACGCCCCACACATCAAAAAAGCATACAAATTCACAATATGTACGAGCGACAACTAAATATGGCAAAAAAAGCCATCAGTACACTTCATGAAGATTTACAATACGATTTTCAACTAGAAATTGAAGCGTTAGCGGAGCGTTAATGAGTCTCTACTATTTAATCGCTAGTTGGTAATTGTGCTACTATTTGATAGGTACTAAAGTTTAAAAAGTTTCCTGGATGTGCTAATACATTTTGTAATATAAACGGCGTATCAGGATTGGTTCCTGAATACTGAATAATTCCATCTAAGTTTACATCATTTCTATTATAATTGGTAATCGAAAATGTAGGGAAATTTAAAAAGTTTCCTGCATCATTAAATACTTCTGATAAAATTGTGGGCGTATCTGGCTGCGTTCCAGAATATTGAACAATTGCATCTCCATTGACATTTCCTGACCACATTCCCAGCTTACCACTTGGCATTCCAAACGTAGTTTGTGCATTGCTTCCAAAAGTGATTTGGTTGGTTGCGTTGGTAAAATCTACTGTAGTGAGCGTTTTTGAAAGCGCTATAGTAGTTGCCGTCATAATTCCTAAGTGATTTCTATGATGTATTGAAACATAATAATTTCCTGCAGGAGCGGTAATTTCAACTGCTGAAAATCCATCAATATCAACGACATTTCCATCACGTTGTATCAATGCGGATCGAGCAGCTATTACTGAAGTTTTATCAGTAGCATCTCGTAATTCTATCCAAACCCAATCCACAATATTATCAGTAACAGTTCCCGTTCCACTGGTACCACCATCATTAAAAACGGAGCTTGCACATGTTAACATGTCTGCATAAGGAGATCGTGTAGGAATCAAACTTCCTCGTAAGTCGTCTCGCATTAGGCTTTCTTCTCCCATGTTAGGATTGATTGCAGCTCCTTGAAGCAATACAATTGGATTCAGAACGATATTGAGTATAACAACGCCTTGTTGAAACCCTTGGGTTAAAGTAGTATTCCCATCCGTAATTGTCGTTACTGTAAGTTCTCCTATGGTAACGTCAAGTGTTGTCGTTCCATTAGAGATAGTACTTCCGCCAGAAGCTACTACTTCTCTTTCAATACTTTGCGCATTCATAGTAGAAACACA